>JAZQVL010000018.1:0-6979 GCA_045631805.1 Bacteroidales bacterium
GATTATCCGTATCAATGCCGCAGCACATGAATACGGCATGACATACAGCACATTCATGGGTAAACTTCACGCAGCTAACATCGACCTTAATCGTAAGGTTTTAGCCGACTTAGCTTTGAATAATCCAGAAGCATTTAAAGCTATCGTTGAAAAAATAAAGTAATAATAACTGAATGAGTGTAAAAGGAGCCGCTGTGAAGCGGCTTTTTTTATTAATAACACAAAAAAAACATTACTATTTATCATTTTGACATTAGACTTTTTTTTATATTTGCGTGTAGTATATAATTAGGTATAACTAAAATTTTAAAATATGAAAACAAGATTTAAGTTCAAGGCAATGTCGTTTGTGGCACTATCGGCATTGCTTTTTTCATGCCAAGAAAAAACTGTACAACAACCTATTCCAGAATATGCAGTGATGGTCGTTGATGAAGAGCCTGTAATTGTTAAAAATTCATTCCCAGCTATTATCTCTGGTGAACAGGATGCAGAGGTCAGAAGCAATGTCTCTGGCGCTATCATCAAAAAACATGTTGATGAAGGCGACATGGTGAAAAAAGGTGATCTGTTATTTGAAATAGATCATTCTACATACCAAGCAGATTATAATATGGCACTCGCTAATCTCAATAGCGCTAAAATAACAGTTGAGACAGCAGAACTTACAGCTGTTAATAAAACAAATTTGTATAATAAAGGTATCATCAGTGAATATGAAAAGAAACTCGCTGATAACGAGTTGCTGTCAGCTAAAGCACAATTGGAACAAGCTGAAGCTAAGTTGGAAACAGCAAAAATTAATTTGGATTATAGCTATATAAAAAGTCCTAACGATGGAGTGATCGGTTCAATACCTTTCAGCGTTGGTAGTCTCGTAGGTTCAACAACATCTACTGCTCTTACAACAGTGTCTCAGATAGACAATGTATATGCAGATTTCTCTATCAATGAAAAACTCATGCTTTATTACACACAAAAAGGCGGTGTGAAAGATATTCTCAAATTTATGCCTGAAGTCGAACTTAAACTTGCCGATGGAACTATCTACGAACACAAAGGTAATATCGAGACTGTAGCAGGAACCATCGATACTAAAACAGGAGCGGCTAATATGTCAGCGATATTCCCTAACCCAGCAAAAATCTTACGTAGCGGAGCTACAGGAACCATTTATATCCCTCGCGAGATATATAATGCACGCTTAGTACCTCAGAACGCTACTTTCGAAATGCAAGACAAAAAATTCGTTTATATCTTCAACGACAGTGTCACTGAAATGCGCGAGATTAAAGTCGATAATCTTACTTACGGCGATAGTTATATAGTAATAGAAGGTCTTGAAGTTGGTGAGGTTATCGTTGTTGAAGGCGTTGGTTCTTCTGTGAAAAACGGTATGAAGATGAAACCTATTACTCAAGAAGAGTCTGAAGCTAAATTTCAAAAAGCTACAACAAAGTAAACTAAACTTTAAGGAGATAACATTATGAAGTTAGATAATTTTATCAAGCGTCCAGTTCTCTCTACCGTCATATCTATCATTATAGTGCTGCTCGGTCTTATCGGACTTATGACGCTTCCTATTTCGCAATATCCTGATATTGCCCCTCCAACAGTAGAAGTAAAGGCTTCATATCAAGGAGCTAATGCTCAGACTGTTGTCAATAGTGTCATTGCGCCTCTGGAAGAAGAAATAAATGGCGTGGAAAACATGACTTATATGACATCAACGGCAACAAACACAGGCGATGCTACAATTTCGGTTTATTTCAAACCTGGTAGCGACCCAGACATGGCTGCTGTTAATGTCCAAAACCGTGTTACTAAGGCTCAAGGTTTTCTTCCTTCTGAAGTTACCAAAGCTGGTGTTACGACAAGCAAGAAACAGTCAAGTATTTTGTTGGCTTTTACCGTTTATAGTGAAAACGACAAATATGATCAAGAATTCTTATATAATTATTTGAAGATAAATGTCCTTCCTCAGATTAAACGTATCAATGGAGTAGGGGATGCCTCGCTTTTAGGTTCAGAATATTCAATGAGAATATGGCTTAAACCTGACGTAATGGCTCAATATGGCCTGATGCCAAGTGACGTGACAAACGCTCTTAATGAACAAAATATTGAGGCTGCTCCTGGTCAATTTGGTGAGAATGCTCAAAATGTCACTTTCCAATATATGTTGAAGTATAAAGGAAGATTAGCAACACCAGAAGAGTTCGGCGACATCGTTGTCAGAGCTAATGAAAGTGGCGAAATATTGCGTCTTAAAACCATCGCTGATGTAGAACTCGGTTCTTTGAGTTATTCTATCGATACTCGTTCAAATGGTCACGAAGGTATCACTGCTATGATTTATCAGTCTGCTGGTTCTAACGCAACTCAGATTATCAATGAAATAAAAGCGCTCCTCGAAGCTGAAAAAAGAAACTTCCCTCCAGGTGTCACCTACGACCTTTTGTTAGACTCTAACGACTTCCTATATGCTTCTATTCATGAAGTTATTAAGACCTTGTTGGAAGCATTCCTCCTTGTGTTCTTGGTTGTGTTTATATTCTTGCAAGATTTCCGTTCAACTCTTATCCCTGCCATCGCTATCCCTGTCGCATTGATTGGTACTTTCTTCATGTTGAAAGTGATGGGATTCAGTATCAACCTCCTTACACTCTGCGCTATGGTACTTGCCATCGCTATTGTAGTTGACGACGCTATTGTGGTGGTGGAAGCTGTACACGAAAAATTGGAAAAAGGAGCGAAATCGGCTAAGGCAGCTTCCATAGAAGCAATGGGTGAAATATCAGGTGCCTTGATTTCTATTACTTTAGTTATGATGGCTGTGTTTATTCCTGTTAGCTTCATGTCTGGTATCACTGGTACTTTCTATCGTCAGTTCGGTCTGACAATGGCCGTTTCTATAGCATTCTCCGCTATTAACGCTCTTACTCTCTCACCTGCACTCTGTGCTTTGTTCCTTAAACCGCATACAAATCATGACGGTGAGAAAAAAAGTCTTATAAAGAGATTCTTCGTGGCTTTCAACACAGCTTACGATGTCACAGTTAAAAAATATTCAAAAGGTGTTCAGTTCTTTGTCAAAAATAAAGTTGTTGCAATGGGTTCCGTTGTCGCTGGCGCCGCTTTATTGTTCTATCTTATGGCAACAACACCGACAGGCTTGGTGCCTAACGAAGATACAGGAACAATATTCGTTACTATCGATATGCCTGCTGGTACATCTTTAGATAAAACAAAAGATGCTATGGCTAAGGTTGAAAAACTAATACAAAATACTCCTGCAATCAAAACATATACTGCAATATCTGGATTTAGTATCTTGAGCAGTGCTAATGGTAGTTCTTACGGAACACTTATATGTAAACTCCACGATTGGGAAGAGCGTGATGCTGAGACAGAAAGTGCTGACGCTATTAACAGACAACTTATGTTGCAAGCTAGAGAACTCGTGAAAGAAGGTCGTGTCATCACTTTCTCAATGCCTATGGTACCTGGATTTAGCGTGTCGGACGGTTTCGAATTTAACCTACAAGATAAAACCGGTGGTTCTATTGAATCATTCTACGGCGTGGCTCAAGAGTTTATCACTCGACTTGGAGAACGTCCTGAAATTGCTCAGGCAAGTACAAGCTTCAATCCGACATATCCACAATATATGGTAAATATCGATGTCGCTAAATGTAAACAGGCTGGACTCTCTCCATCAGATATTTTGACAACATTACAAGGTTATTTCGGCGGTATATATGCTTCTAACTTTAACAGATTTGGTAAATTATATCGTGTTATGGTGCAGGCTCGCCCAGAATTGAGAATCGATAAAGAAGCTCTCAATAATATAAAAATTAAAAATGGTAACGAAATGGCTCCTATTACTCAATTCGTTGACCTCGAAAGAGTATATGGCCCAGATAATATCAAACGATTCAATTTGTTCACTTCTATATTGGTTAATGGTAATCCTGCTCCTGGTTACAGCTCCGGACAAGCGATACAAGCTATTGAAGAAACTGCAGAACAATATCTTCCACAAGGTTATTCTTACGAATATTCTGGTATGACAAGAGAAGAACAAGGTCAGAGCGGTGGCCTCGGAATGATTCTCGTAATATGTATGTTGTTTGTTTACTTATTGTTGAGCGCTCAATATGAAAGTTATATTTTGCCATTGGTGGTTATCCTTTCTATTCCATTTGGCCTTGCCGGAACATTCATATTCGCCAAAATGATGGGTATTGATAATAACATTTATTTGCAAATTGGTCTCATTATGCTTATCGGTCTTTTGGCAAAGAACGCTATATTGATTACTGAGTTCGCCGTCGAAAGAAGAAATGGCGGCATGACAATAGTCGAGGCTGCTATCGACGCAGCATGTGCTCGCCTCCGTCCAATCCTCATGACTTCTCTCGCAATGATTATCGGCCTCCTGCCTATGATGTTCGCTCATGGTGTTGGAGCTAACGGTAACAGTGCATTGGGAACAGGTGCTATCGGCGGCATGTTGATAGGTATGATATGCCAGATCTTCATCGTGCCGTCTCTCTTCGTGATATTCCAAAAAATACAAGAGAAATTTAAAAGGGTAGAGGATGTGGATTTAGAAATCGAAAAATTGTAATTATGATAATTCGTCAACGGTTAATGTTCTATTTGCAATGTCGGTAGTCTGTTGACCGTTGACCCAAAAAATTAAACGATGAAAAATATAATGTATATCGCTCTTTGCACACTTGCTTTAAGCAGTTGCAATATTTACAGACAGTTCGAGCGACCGGAAATTAATATGCCGGATTCATATCGTCTGCCTAATGACTCGCTCTCGACCGATACAACATCGATCGCTTATCTAAAATGGACCGACATCTACACTGATCCAAACCTTCAGACATTAATTAATTATGGCCTTGAAAATAATACTGACCTTTTGGTCGCTATGGAAAAGGTGAAAGAAGCTAAAGCTGCTCTTATGTCTGCTAAGTTAGCTTTCTTACCTTCTGTAGGACTGTCTCTTCCAACAAATATAAGCTATTCCAGTGGTAATACTGTTGTCAGTTACGATATTTCTGCTTCTGCAAGCTGGGAAATTGACTTGTTTGGAAAATTGTTGAACAGCAAGAGAAAAGAACAAGTCGCTCTTCTCCAGAATCAAGAATATCAGCAGGCTGTTAGAACCGAACTTATCGCTACAATAGCTGATTATTATTTCAACCTTTTGGCATTGGATAAACAGTTGAATATTTATATCGCAACTGAAAAAAGTTGGGCTATAAGTGTTGAGACAATAAAAGCTATGAAAGAAGGCGGTATGTCAACAGAGGCTGCCGTCGCTCAGTATGAGGCTTATTACGCATCTATTTCTGCCGCTATCCCAGAAATGAAGGCTTCAATTATGAAACAAGAAAATTCTTTGTCCGCATTGCTCGGCGATTATGCTAAGACAATAACAAGAGGCAAATTGGACGAACAAAAAGTCGATTTCGATATCTCTGCAGGTATTCCTATGCAGATTTTAGCCAATCGTCCTGATGTTAAAAATGCAGAATATAATTGGGCTTCTACATATTATAATACTAATATCGCTCGCTCTGCTTTCTATCCAAGTTTAGTCATTGATGCAAGTTTAGGATGGACTGGAGCAATTAACGCACTGGTTTCATTGTCTCAACCTTTGTTCTATTGTGGCGCAAATAAAGCAAAGCTTGAAATAGCAAAGGCTCAGGAAGAAGAAGCTAAACTGAATTTTAAACAAACTCTAATTGAAGCGAGCATGGAGGTAAGTAACGCACTTATTACGTATGATGCGGAATTGCAAAAGGAATTGGCCCGAAATAAACAGATAGTAGCATTGTATAATGCGGTGGAATATACTAATGAATTGTTGAAACTCGGTTCATCCACTTATCTTGAAGTCTTGGAAGCTCAGCAATCGCTTTTGGATGCATTGATAACAAAAACAAACGACCAACTTAATAAACTGAATGCGATTACTTCTTTATATCACGCCCTCGGTGGTGGAAGAGAATAAAGAATAATAACCCTGGAGTGAAAACTTCAGGGTTGTTTTTTTAAAGTATTCCCAATATCCGCAACTTATAATCATTTCCATAACTCCTAATTCCTAACCCCACACTCTGACTAAAAAAAACTTTTAGTCCTGTAGTCTTTTATTTGGGCGTTCCGTCTCCGCTTCCGTCTCCGCCTCCAGCGTTGCCGTCGGGCTTTCCGCTATATCTTTTTCCGTTCCGGCTTCTTCTCGCATCCAAAATCCGTCCCCGTTTCCAAAATCCGTCCCCGCATCCAAAATCCGTCCCCGTCTCCGAAATCCGCCTCCACTCCAAAAGGATGCCGCTGCAATCCCTAACGCAGGAGGCTCCAGCGTCATTCAGGGCTCTCATTTCCGTGAGGGGGAGACGCGTTCCTCCTGCATATTAATTGATAAGGTGTCGTTGCAAGCTCATTCCATGCATGCTTTAGGCATCATAAGTCCTATTTTTCCTTTTTTCGCCGTCATGCCTGCTTTTTTCCTGCCGTAAACGCTTCTGTTTTTCCGGTAATTTTCGTTTTTTGTGATATTTTCGTCCTGAAAAAGCGGCTGAAAATCGCCTAAACGGCGTAAAAATCCCGAAAAGCCGCGATAATTTTCATAAAATTTGTCTTTTTCATTCTTGTAACGGCGTGGTTTTCAGCGCATATCGAAAAAGTTTCAAAAAAGTGAAAAAAAGTTTTAAAAAATGTTTGACGGTAATGAAAAAGTCGTACCTTTGCACTCGCAAAACAACGGGAACGACGGTTGAAGGAAAAGAGGGGGGATTGTTAAGCGAAGTTCTTTGAACGAATGATCCAAGCAAAGTCTGAAAGGTAAGAGTACAAGAGTACGAAAAAAGACCTTATCAATTCAACAGATAAATCCGAGTCGAGACAGAAAACAAGAAAGAAACAAGTATAACACTTTACAAAGAAG
>JAZQVL010000019.1:0-4842 GCA_045631805.1 Bacteroidales bacterium
ACGCATGGTGACTATAGCGCGGAGGTCCACCTCTTCCCATTCCGAACAGAGAAGTTAAGCCCCGCAGCGCCGATGATACTGCATCAATTTGTGGGAAAGTAGGTCGTCGCCACCCTTATAGCGGAAGCCCTGGCATAGCGCTGGGGCTTTTCTGTTTTGGCATGCCTCCTCGGAAATGCCTCCGCGTATCGCACGTATCCGCACGGATATTTTTTTCAGGTTGAAAATCGGCGGTCAATTGATAGTTGACAATTTGCTGCGAGATTTAGGCTATGGATAATAAAAAAAGCAACAGAGAAACTCTGCTGCTTTCTATTATTATTAAAGATTCAATTTACTTAACTAAAATGTGATAAAAACTATCAGGTAAGTATATATTTTCAATTTCAACTGCGTCTTTGAAAAGAGGTGCCATTTCATTATCGCTGAAACCTGCAATTCCGCAACCGATTCTTGTTACTAAGAATTTTAATTCTGGATGTGATTTAGCGAAGTTTATGAATTCATCGACGTATGGCTTTATTTTTTCTATGCCACCATGCATTGTTGGAATACCATAACTTTGACCTTGTAAACCTACGCCTTGTCCCCAAATGGCACCGAATTTATTGTAAGCTACACGAGCTGCACCTCCGCCGTGTCTTCCTTCAAGATTACTTCCAAATACAAAAATTTCGTTGTTTTCTAGTTTATTGATAAACTCTGAAGATATTCTTTTTTCCTTATTTGTATTTCCTTCAAATTTTTCTATAATTTCAATAAATTCATTTGGTATAAATATTTTGACTTTTTCTATTATTTGATCAGGAACACCATAAAAAGCGGCGGCAATACTTCCTGTTATTGCACCAATAGTATCGCTGTCACCTCCAATTGATATACCTAATTTTATTGCAGATTCATAATCATAACTTTCTAAAAACGCAATGATGGCTTCGGGACAAGTTTCTTGACATGTTTCATTGAATTGATAAACCTTCCGTATTTCATCACAAGTACGATTCAAATCATAATGAAAATTCATTTCGATATATTCTTTTATTGCTTCTTTGCTATAACCTTTTTTTGCGAGATAAATAGCTGTTGCAACACTTTGTGCGCCCTTTATTCCTTCTGGATGATTATGTGTGACTTCTGCACTTTGTTTTGCAAGGTTTAATGCTTCTTGAAGTGATTTGGCATAAAAACCACATGGACTTACTCGCATTGCAGAACCATTGCCGTAACTGTTGTAAGCAGACATCATTTCTTTTGAAAATAACCATCTAAAAAACATACCACCGTAGCCTCTATTCGGGTATTTTCGTCCCCATTCTCTCATATATTGGGATAATTCTTTTCGTGTATGGTTTTTATTTACAATCCAATCAGCAACTGCTATAGTCATGACACTGTCGTCAGTGAAAAAGCAATTGTCATTAAATAGTTGAAAATCTGTTGAACGGCAATTGTTAAATTCAAAACGGGAGCCTACAATATCTCCAATGATGGTGCCTATAATTCCTTTGTTATTCATGTTATTATATTTTTAAAATTCTAATCTGAAACCTTTACTTTTTAATTCTGCATATTTTTCATCATTGAAACGATACATTATCGGTGTGCGTCGTGATGCATCTTTTGAACGTTCTTCAACTTTAGTTAGGATTCCTAATTTGTTCATTTTATTATAGAAATTACGTCTATCGAATTTGATGTCTAAGATTGCTTCATATAAGTTTTGTAATTCAGACATCTTGAATGTTTCAGGTAGTAATTCAAAACCTACAGGTTCGAAGCAAATACGTTCTTTTAATTTATTCATTGCTTTTCGGAGAATGAGGTCGTGGTCGAAGGCAAGACTTGGAATTTCATTATATGTAAACCACTGGGCTTTATCTGCATCATCTCCGCCTTTCACTTCAGATAGTCTTACTAAAGCATAATGCGCTATTGTGATGACTCGTTCGCGTGGGTCTCGGTTGACATCTGTAAAGGTGTAAAACTGTTCTACAGCAACATTTTTCAGTCCTGTTTCTTCTTCTAATTCACGGCGAGCACATTGTTCAGCAGTTTCATTCATATTCATAAAACCGCCTGGAAAAGCCCATGAACCTTTATATGGCTCAATACCACGTTTTATAAGTAAAACCTTAATGTATATTCCGTCATAACCAAATATAACGCAGTCTGAAGTGACGGCAGGATGTGGGTATTTGTAACAATATTGTGAATTTGACTCTTGACTCTTGGCTGTTGGCTGTTGGCTATTGGCCATTGACTTTTGTACTTTTTCTAATAAATAATTTTCCATATTCATTTATTGCGTAAATTTTGCGCAAAGGTACAATTTTTTTTGAATTGTCAATATATTTGTGTAAATAATACGCAAAAATATTGAGATATGGTGTGAAAGTTTTGCAATGATAGAAAATTTTAATATATATTATGTGTTTATTTGATTTTTTTTAAAACAATTTTCTTTTATTTTTGTTATAATAAAAATATATCATTATGAAAAATTATATTATTGAATCTCTTATCATTGCTATCTCATTATTTCTAATGGGCTTATTTTTGAAAAATGGTCTTGACGGCTTTTCTAATAAAGATCGTGTCGTAAATGTTAAAGGTCTCGCTGAGATGGAGGTGAAGGCTAATAAAGTAACGTGGCCATTGATGTATAAGGAAATTGGCAATGACCTTACATTTTTATATAACAAGATAAATTCTTCTAATAAGACGATTGTTGATTTTTTAAAAGAAAATGGTCTCGATGAAAATGAGATTACAATAAATGCTCCAGAAATCATTGATATGAATGCGGAACGTTATTCTTCAAATCAAAGCAATTATCGTTATAATGTTACGCAAGTGATTACTGTAGCTTCTTCTAAGGTTGATTTAGTACGTCGTCTTATCAACGAGCAGAGTGAATTGTTGAAACAAGGTATCGCTATTACTGGTGGTGATTATATGTATCGAGTGAAATATGAATATTCCGATTTGAATTCTATTAAGCCACAGATGATTGAAGAAGCTACGAAGAACGCCAGAACTGCTGCTCAGAAATTTGCTTCAGACAGCGACAGCAAGCTTGGCAAGATTAAACGAGCTTCACAAGGTCAATTCAGCATTAGCGACAGAGACGAATTTACACCTTATATTAAGAAGGTAAGAGTCGTAACGACGATAGATTATTTTTTAGAAGATTAAGAGTTATAAATTGTAGAAATAATAATCGCTGCTGCGACAGAAGCATTCAGTGATTCAGTCTGGCTTCCTTTTCCTCTTGGGATATGGATAGGGGAGGTGACGAGAGGAAGTACATCTTGTCTAATTCCGTGAGACTCGCTGCCGATTATGATAATGCCGTTTTTCTTTTCAATCTTCTTAGTGAAGATATTTTCACCTTCCATTAGAGCTCCGTATATTGGAGTTGCTGATTTATTGAGTTGTTGAGTTGCTGAAAGAAATTCTCTGAGATCCGTCTCCATAATCTGTATCCTGAAAATGGAACCCATTGTAGATTGAATTGTCTTAGCTTGCCATGCGTCGGCGCAGTCGTGGCTACAGACGATTTTATTTATTCCGAACCAGTCGGCGGTTCTTATCATTGTTCCGAGGTTTCCTGGGTCGTTGATGCCGTCTAAAGCGAGTATAAATTCATTTTCGGCATCTTCAGGCATTATGTTATAAGAAGGAGTGTGAGCTGTGGCGATGATGCCAGGAGGTGTCACCATGCTGCTCATTTGTTCCATTTGTTTAGCGTTGACAATTTCATAAGATTTGAGACTTGCAGCCATTTCAGGGAACTTTTCCAACCAAGTTTCAGTAACAAGGATGTTTTCTACTTTGAAATCAGATGCGAGAAGTTCGCTGACGAGTTTGTTTCCTTCAACGACAAACATCTTATATTCCTTACGTGATTTTGTCTGTTTGAGAGATTGTATAAATTTTATGTCGTTCTTTGTCATAATTATTATTGTAGACGTGTCAATGATGTTTTTAGTATAAAATATTTTTATTTGGTTACATCATTGACGCATCTGTAAATGATGTGTATTTTTAAAAAAAGCCGAAGAAACACGTTCTTCGGCTCCAAATACAAAAAACCTTAATATGAAAAATCTTTCAGCTTTGGGTTATTCAGCGAAAACTTCAAATGAAATTTCAACAGAAACTTCTTTGTGTAATCTGATAACAGCGTTGTAAGTACCAACTTCTTTAATGCTGTCTTCTTTGATGATGATTTGCTTACGGTCAATTGTTAAGTCTTTAGCTTCTTTAATTGCGTTAGCGATTTGAACGTTGTTCACTGAACCATAGATTTTGCCACTTTCAGCAGCTTTAGTAGGGATACGTAATGATAAACCTTCTAAAACTTGTGCTAATTCTGTAGCTTCTTTCTTTATTCTTTCTTGTTTGAAAGCTTGTTGGCGGATTTCTTCAGCCAAAACTTTACGAGCTGATGGAGTGGCTAAGATTGCCATACCTTGTGGAATTAAGAAATTACGAGCGTAACCTGGTTTTACTGTTACGATATCGTTTTTATATCCCAAATTTTTAACATCTTGTTTAAGAATAATTTCCATGTCTTGTCCTCCTATTATTTCAATAAGTCAGCTACGTAAGGCATCAATGCAAGATGACGTGCTCTCTTGATAGCTTGAGCAACTTTTCTTTGATATTTTGTTGATGTACCGGTGATGCGGCGAGGTAAAATTTTACCTTGTTCGTTCACGAATCTCAAAAGGAAATCAGCATCTTTATAATCGATATATTTGATGCGGTTCTTTTTGAAGCGGCAGTATTTTTTCTTTTTTGTATCGACTGCTATTGGAGTCAAATATTTAATTTCTG
>JAZQVL010000020.1:0-16991 GCA_045631805.1 Bacteroidales bacterium
AATAAATTAAAAAAATACATTCATTATTATAATAACGATAGAATCAAATTAAAATTAAAAGGAAAGAGTCCGGTGCAATACCGAACTCTTTATACGTAAATTGTTTTATTAATCCGTCCAACTTTTGGGGGTCAGATCAAAATTAGTCAGCTTATTTTTTTATCAATAATTGATTATTTGATGAATTTTATCTTTTCCTTGATTCTTGGTTTAGCTTGTGGTTGTTCGTCTGGATAACCGAAACCAACTGCCATCAATAATTCGTAACCTTCAGAAAATGATAGTTTATCAAGATATTCTTTAGCTTTTTCTGTTTTCAGGAATTGAACAGGTCCCATTTGGATGCAGCTTCCTATTCCGTAGGCCCATGCAGCATTGACCATATTACCGGCAAGAAGGCCGCAATCAACTTGAGAACACAAACCTGGTTCCATAGCTATGAAAACAATTGTTGGTGCATTGCGGAACATATTACGGAAATTAGGATCTTTCTTAGGGTTACGAGGATGATCTTCATCCATGTCAGAAAGATACAATTCAGTAATTCCGTTTATATAATTCTTATCATCAACAACACGAATTTCCCATGGCTGTTTGTTCATTCCATTAGGAGCATAAATTCCACATTCCAAAATAATATTCATAATATCCTGTGGAACAGGCTCTTCCTTATAAGCACGAACACTTCTTCTTGTCATTAAATTGTCAACAACTATTTGTTCCTTGTTGACTTCAGTCGAATTATTTTTATTATTTTGTTCGGTGCAGCTACTTAACATCATAAGACTTAAACCTAACAAACAGAATAATTTAGCACTTTTTTTCATATTATTTCTTATATTCATTTTCGTAAATATCATGTAATTCTTCGTGAGTCATTTTCATGATATCTTTATAATCAAGATTTTTTGTTACTAATAACCATTCAAAAAATTCATCTAAAAAAGAGTTTATTCCAGCAGAATTTGCTTTATGATAAAATAAACTAAGTTTTTTTTCAGCCTTGATATCATCGTATCCTTCTTGCTGTTGTTTTAATAATTCAATTAAGTTTTCCATAGAGTTATTTTTTTAAAGTTAATATTAAGTTTATTAATAGAATGACTCAACAAATATACAAAATCAAAACAGTTTTGTCAATGATTTTTTTTTATTTTTTTGTTAAAGTATATTAACTAAAACTTCATAACTCATATATTTATTAACACAAAATCATCATACGTGATGATATGGTTCACCTTTTATAATAGTGAAAGCTCTATATAATTGTTCAACAAAAATGAGTCGAATCATCTGATGTGAGAAAGTCATTTCAGACAAGCTTATTTTAAATTTGGCTTTTGCATAAACTTCTTTTGAAAAACCGTATGGACCTCCTACAACGAAAATAATTCTTTTTGTACTTGTATTCATCTGTTTTTCAATCCATTGTGAAAAAGCTACTGAAGAAAATGTCTTTCCATTTTCATCCAAAAGTATTAAATCGTCGCCCGGAGCAACTTGTGATAAAATCAGATCTCCTTCAAGTTTTTTTTGTTGCTCTTCGTTGAGAGTTTTTCTATTTTTAATGTCAGGAATTATTTTCATTTCAAAAGGAATGTAATGTTCCAACCTTTTGATAAATTTGCTAATGCCTGTCTCTAAATAACTTTCGTCGGTCTTGCCGATAACTAAAAACAAAATTTTCATAAGCAAATTTAAACAATTTTTAAAAGTATAAAATCAGAATTATTTTTTAACTTTGAAAAAAATAAACATAAAGTATAATATAATGGAAATCAGTGTTTTTCTTAATAATATAAAGCAAGATTTTATAGAAAGTTGTAATTTATATCATCAAAATCAAATTGGAAACAGCATCACAATTTATAAAGATGAAAATGAATTTCCAGAATTAGACGGCTATGAACTTGCAATAATTGGAGTTGAAGAAGATCGTAACTCATTGGATAACAAAGGCTGCAAAGAGGCTCCTAATGCAATAAGAAAATCATTGTACCAACTTTTCAATCATTGGAAAGACATAAAAATAGTAGATTTAGGCAATATCAAAACAGGTTTTGGTGTTGATGACACATATTTCGCTCTTAACAAAGTTTTCATGACTTTAATGAAATATCGTATTGTTCCTATTATTTTAGGAGGAAGCCAAGATTTGACATATCCTATTTACCAAGTTTATGAAAATACAGGTAAACTTGTGAATATCACAGCAATAGATTCACGCTTCGATATTGGTCAAGATGAAGAAGAATTAAATTCTAATTCATATTTAAGTCACATTATTTTACATCAACCAAATTTTCTATTCAATTATACAAACATTGGTTATCAAAGTTATTATGTTGATAATTATAGCGTTGAACTAATGAAACAACTTCTTTTCGACGTTCATAGAATTGGAAAAATAAAAAATAATGTTGAAATTACAGAACCTCTGATTCGTAATGCCGATATTGTCACAATTGATACATCGGCTTTTCGCGCCGCCGATGCTCCAGGAGTAAAATACAATTCTCCTAATGGATTTTCATCAGAAGATGGATGCAAAATGACACGTTATGCCGGATTAAATCCTAAATTGACATCTATAGGTTTCTTTGAATATAATCCGACATACGATGTTAACAACATAACAGCCAATACTTTATCTCAAATGATTTGGTATTTTATCGAAGGTTTCAGTCTTCGAATGAATGATTTTCCTACACAAAACAGCAAAGATTTCAAACGTTATAACGTAAGACTTGAAGACGTCAGCGACGATATTGTTTTTCTCTGTCATAAAATTAGCGGAAAATGGTGGATGGACTTGTCATTCAAAAGCAAAGACAGAGAAAAATATGAAAAACATCATTACATACCTTGTTCGAGAGAAGATTACGACCTGACAATGGAAAATGAATTGCCAGACAAATGGTGGCAGTTTTATCAGAAACTGATGTGATATTGATTGACTAAAGACTAACGAATAAAGGCTAATGTTTTATAATATTAGCCATAAATTATATTTTACGATCTGGATTATTTTCCAGGAATGAAGACCAGCTGTTGAATGATTTTTTTCCTTTAGGAATTTTAACAGTTTTTGTTTCGTCCTTATCTCCAACAATATTAAGCGAACGCTGGAAATAATGACATACAGCAGCAGCAGTTGCGTCGGTAGCGTCAAGAAATTCTGGAAGTTGTTCAAATTGTATGATTTTCTGTAACATAAGAGCTACTTGTTCTTTAGATGCAGCTCCATTTCCTGTTATAGACTGCTTTATTTTTCTTGGAGAATATTCAAAAATTGGAATGTCCCTGTATAAAGCCGCTGCCATTGCAACTCCTTGAGCACGACCTAATTTCAACATCGACTGTACATTTTTTCCAAAAAAAGGAGCTTCAATGGCTAATTCATCTGGATGATATTCTTCTATGATTTCAAGTACTCTTTCAAATATCTTTTTTAACTTTAATGCCTGATTATCATATTGTTTCAATTTCAAAACACCCATTCTTAACAAGGATAATTGCTTGTCTTTCTGCAAAATCAAACTATATCCCATAACCATTGTTCCAGGGTCGATGCCTAATATTATTCTTTCTTTTACCAATTTTTATTATTTTTGTAGAATACTAATTCATAATGAATAATAAAGCAAAAATAATAAAATTCACAGAACTGACAGTAAAAATAGCTATCGTACTGTTAGGCATTTTTGTTTTATATAAAAAATTGATTGTTAATCAAAATGTTAATGATGTTTTATCAGATATCAAAACATCTTTCACTAACACCAATCAATTTGTTCTTATGATTTTAGCATTTTCATTGGTTCCTATTAATATTTTTTTAGAAGGCATTAAATGGAAATTACAATTAAAGCCTATAGAAAATTTAAGTTATTGGAAATCATTTATTTCAATATTTACAGGAATAAGTTCAGGTATGTTTTTTCCTAACAGAATGGGTAACTTTCTCGGAAGAATTTTCATGTTGGAAAAAGGCGACAGAATAAAAGCATCGCTCACTACTTTGGTCGGAGGCATGGCACAAATGATAGCAACAGTGAGCATAGGTTTATTATCAACATTATTTTTTGTAAAAAAACACATTTTATTAATAGGTATAATTATTTTATCAATAATCACATTATTAATATTAATGTATTTTAATATTTTTCTGCTTAAATATTTTCAATTTCTTATTCCTAAAAAATTCAAAGACAAGACCAAAGATTATTTCGAAATTTTTTCTTTGTATAACAAAAAAGAATTGTTAAAAATACTCATATTGTCCTTCGCAAGATATTTTCTTTACACATTCCAATTCGTTCTTTTAATCTGGTCATTCAAAATTCCATTGACTTATTTTTCAGCAATGATACCTATTTCATTAACATATCTTCTAATGATGATTGTACCATTTATAACAATAACAGAAATTGCCGTTAGAGGTTCTGTTAGTATTATGGTATTTGAAAAATGGTTGATTATGAACAATATAAATTTATCATTTGGAATGATGATATTTTCAGCAAGTTCAATGTTATGGATTTTTAACATAGCTATTCCTGCCGTAATCGGATTGTTTTTAACATATCGTTTAAATTTTTTCAGAAATAAAAATGAACTTTGAACTCCTTCAAATATTGTTAAATATCGTTTTAATAATAGCAGCTTTATATTTAATAATCATCGCTGCATTCACTTTTGGTTTATATATTTTAAAGGAAAGATTTCATTTTTATAATAAAAAAGATATTGTAAAAGTTTCTGTTTTAATAGCAGCTCGCAATGAAGAAAAAAATATAGAAAAGTTATTACAATCTCTTTATAATCAAACATTTCCAAAAGATTTGTTTGAAGTTATAATTGTTGATGATCATTCTGAAGATGAAAGTAGAAATATTATCTTAAATTTTATTAACAATCATAAAGAACTAAACATAAGACTTTTAAAAGCTGAGTGCGAAGGAAAGAAAAAAGCCATTTCACAAGCTTTGCATAATGCTGAAAATGAACTTATTATGGTTACAGATGCCGATTGTGAACTTAATTCAGAATGGATTGAAAGTGTAGTATCTTTTTATTTAGATAAAAAATGCAAGATGATTTTGGCTCCTGTTTTATTGTCACCAGCCAACAATTTATTCGAAAAGATGCAAGTTTTAGAGCATTTGAGCCTTATTGCCAGTACAGCGGGATCAGCGAGCATCGGCTTTCCAGTAATGTGCAACGGAGCAAATATGGCTTACGAAAGGAAAGCCGCATTGGAAGTGGAGAATTTACGTCATGATTTTAACATTCCATCCGGCGACGATATGTTTCTTATGGAACAATTTATAAAAAAATACGGAAGTAAAAATGTTAAATTTTTGCTTAATAAGTCGTCAATTGTTAAAACAAAAACATGTAAAACAATAAAAGAATTTATACGTCAGAGAAGAAGATGGGTTTCAAAGACCAAATCATATACAAATTGTAAAATTATATTAACAGCATTAGTAGTTTTATTTTTCAATTTAAGCATTGTTTCCTTGTTTTTAAGCGCATTTTTCATTCCAGCGCTTTGGAGTCTCTATATTTTATTAACATTGCTTAAATTCTTTATAGATTTCCCTATTTTAAAAAACATAACAAATTTCATGAATCAAGGCAAAATTTTAAAATGGACATTGCCTTTAGAATTCATTTATCCATTTTATGTAGTTTTTACAGCAATTAGCGGATTGTTATTAAAAGTTAACTGGAAAAGAAACTAACAAACACTTGTTTATTTATCTTTTATTAATTTTAAATTTAAAAAAAAATAATATAAAAAAATGAGTGAATAACTAATTGTTGATAACTTGTTAAGTGTATAAAATACAATAAATTAACTTAATTTTTATTGTTGAAAACTATGTTAGATAATGTTAATAATCGAGGATAAAAACTGTTAATAAGTTATAAATTGTGGAAAAATGTGAAGTTTTTAAATTTTATTAACAAAAAGAAGAGTTATTAACAATAAAATTGTTGATAAAATTTATAGTGTTGAATTATAATAAGATAGCATTTTAAAATAAAATGTAAATTTTTTCTAAAATGTTCATAATTAGTGAGAAAAAAGATTTTTGATAAGAAAATAATTACTAACTTTGTAAAAATTTATCAACAATTTGTAGTATGAAAAGATTAATTCCTATAGCTTGTGATCATGGTGCATTCACTATGAAACAATATCTTATTGAAAGACTGCAAGAAAGCGGTTATGAAGTAAAAGATTATGGTACTAATTCAGCGGATAGTGTTGATTATCCAGATTACATTCACCCAATAGCACAAGACATTCAAGACGGTGTATATCCAATGGGAATCATACTTTGCGGCAGCGGTAACGGCGCACAGATGACAGCCAACAAGCATCCAAACGTAAGAGCAGCTTTGTGCTGGAATGTTGAATTAGGAAAATTGGCACGTCAACACAATGACGCAAATATTTTGACACTTCCAGGTCGTTTCATCAGCAATGAACTTGCTTGGGAAATTGTACAAGCATATTTGACAACCGATTTCGAAGGTGGACGTCACGCAAAAAGAGTAGAAAAAATTAATTTGCAATAAAAAAGATGAATGATAAAGGTGTAATTTTCAATCAAAATGCAAAAAGCATAGCATTCGATGACGAGCATTATAATATGATGATGGCTCGTTATCAGCAATTTATGCAAAATGCTGAAAATTACACCAATTATTATTCAGATGTGGAACTTGAAAAAGAAAGAGGCTTAAACATAAGACTCAGAGCTTTTAAAAAATTAGCAAACCTTTTAGTTGATTTTGAAACCAATTTTACCAAAAATGGAGGTAAGATTTTATGGGCTAATGATGCTGATGATGCTAAGCAAATGATTTATAATATTTTAAATCAAGATAAAATAAAAAAAATAGTCAAGACAAAAAGTTCCACCATTGAAGAAATAGGATTGACATCTTATCTTGAAATGAAGAAAGTTAAGGTTGTCGAGACAAACATTGGCGATTTTATTTGTCATCATTTTAATGAAAGACCATATAGCATCCAATCTTCGGCGGCACATAAGACCACTTCACAAGTTGCTGATTTATATACAGAAAAATTTGAATTAAAAGAAAATTGTAATGCTAAACAGCTTACAATATGTACAAAACAGATTTTGAAAAATGATATGTCAAATCCAGAAGCTCTTGTAACCGGAGCCAATTTTTTAGTTTCAAACACAGGAACAGTAGTTCTAACTGAAAATGAAGGTAACATATTGAAATCAAGTACATTTACTCCAATTCATATAATTGTTGCAGGCATTGACAAACTAATAACATCAATAGATGAATTAGCGGTTTTGTTGCCATTGTCGTCATTTTATGAACCAAACAAAAACATTTCATCATTTTATAACTTTATCAACAAGCCAATAGTAGAAGGCGATAATGTTCAGAAGTTATATTTGATATTGCTTAACAATAACAGAAACAAACTTTTAGAAAAAGAGAAACAAAGATCAATATTATCATGTGTTCAATGTGGAGCCTGTTCAAAAGTATGTCCTATATATAATACGGTAGGCGGACACATTTATGATAATCATCATGCTGGACCAGTAGGCTCCATAATTTTACCTATAAAAAATGGAATGGAAGAAGCAGCGCATTTTTGTTCATTATGTACATCATGTGGACGTTGCGATGAAGTTTGTCCAGTTAATATATCATTGAAAGACTTGTTTTTAGAAAATAGAAAAGAGTTGGTAAAAGAAAACAAGTCGCTTATTTCAGAGAAAAATTTTCTTACATATTTGTTTAAGAAAATGAGCAGCAGAAAAAATCTTGACAAATATGGTTCTTCATTCAAAGATATAGAATTGAGTTTTCATGTCAAGAAAAAATGGGGAAATAAAAGAGAATTGCCAAAATTCGCAAAGGAATCATTTTCACAGTATTGGAAAAATATTAACAAATTAAATCAATAAAAAATGAAGAAAACTTTACTACTTTTATTAGCATTATTCGTTTCAACAATGATGTTTGCAGAAAATTTTGTAATGATTAAAGTTAAAAATCAACAAAATTTAGAAGAATTATTTACAAAACAAGACATTAACATTCATTATTACAATGATAATTTTGTTCTTGCAACAGTTGAAAATCTTAGTGAAAATATGATTTTATTGGATGAAAATTCATTCGAATCCAATGAATTATATTTCATTGTTTATTGTAAAGAAAATGAACAATCAAATTATTTAAGCAGAGAAAAGAACAATATGCAAGTTCTTTATAAAGATGCTAACATTATGATTGTTAAGCCAATGAATGCAAATTTAAGACCTGCTAAAAATGACGGTATGGTTGCTATCAGCAATAAAACTGCAAAATTAGCAGTTGCACATCGTGACTTTCCATCAGTTACAGAAGAAGATGAAAAAGTTAGAGAATTTATGAATCAAGTAAGCATTGAAAATTTGACAGCAACAGTTGAATATTTACAAGCATACGAAGAAAGATATTACAATTCAGACAAGGCTTACGATGCAGCAAACTGGATTCAAGAACAATTAGATAATTTAGAAGTTCTTGAAACAGAACAATTCCCAGTAGATTACTTAGGTAATGAATGTGCACCAAATATTATTGCAATTCAATGGGGTACAAAAAATCCTGAAGAATATGTAGTTTGTGGCAGCCACTTAGATTCATACAGTCTTTCAGGTATGTGTCCAGGCGCTGACGACAACGCAACAGGTGTAGCTTCAGTTTTGGAAGCAGCAAGAATCTTATCACAACACTCATTTGAACGTTCTATCATTTACTGTGCTTTTGGTGCAGAAGAAATTGGTTTGATTGGCAGTGCAGCATACGCTGAATATTGCGCAGAAATGGGTATGAATATAGTTGGATACTTCAACAATGACATGAATGGTTACTTAAATCCAGGTGATGAAATCCACATCGACTTGATTTATCCTAACAGCGTTGAACCAATTGGTGAATATTATATGAACCTCGCTAATGTTTATTTCCCAGAAATGCAAGTTCGTCACGTTAACTTTACACAAGGTGATAGCGACCATACTTCATTTAACAACAACGGTTTCATGGGTATCTATCCTTTCGAAGATTATCAAAACTACAGCCCATATATTCACTCAGGTAACGACTTAATTGGACCAAGCGTCAACTCATTTGAAATGTCACAACGTTATGCTCAAATGAATATAGCTTGCGTTTCAACATTAGCAGTTTTAGATACAGAATCAGTTTCAGAAAATATTGCTAACACTGTTGCAATCTTCCCTAATCCAGCTAAAAATGAATTGACATTAACAAGCGAATACAATGGCAATAATGATGTTCAAATCATCAATTCAGTTGGACAAATAGTTAAGGAATTTTCATTTGAAGGTGCAACAACAATTTCTATCAATGAATTAAACACAGGTGTTTATTTTGTTAAAATCGTTGGTGAAGATACAATAACAAAAAAATTAGTTGTTGAATAATTTTTAAAGAAAGTTTAATATGAAAAAATTTGCATTATTATTCCTCTCTGTCTTTTTGATGGTAGCTGCTAATGCACAGTCGGTTATCTCAATAGACTTCAATAATTACAACGAAGACGGTGTCTTGAACGGTCAAGACAACTGGGTTGCCAAGGCACACAGTGCAGGCGGTGGAGAATTTAAAGTAGAGTATTTAGGAGGTGGCGGACAAACATCTCCTGATGAATCATTGGCTGTATTCTTTGATAATGCCAACACTAACTTTGGTCAAGTTGCCACTCGTAAATCATCATCAAACTTCCAATTTGATTTCTCAACAGGCGGTACTATAGAAATAGAATTAGACGTTATGCGTAACTGGTGGGGAACAGTTTTTGGTGTAGGTTATGATGCAGACGGCGACGGTGTTGTTTTGCCTCCAATGAATTATGAGACAACAGAACCTAATCCAAATTTGCCAACACAAGACGGTGGTATCTATTTCACAACAACAGGTATTTCTGAAACTCCAAAATTCGTTAATGGTATAGTATTGCCAAGCAACACATTAGCTGTTGACTTCGATTATGACTATACAGGATGGACACGCTGGAAAATTATGATAGACCTTGAAGCTAATAACAGAGCAGGTAGCGTTACTTTATTTGCCGATTATGGTTGTACAGGTGAATTTCAACCAGTTCCAGAAATTCAAGGTGTTCCAGCAGGTTTGACACCAGGTTCAGGCGACCGTTTCGACCCAGCTAAATGGGATGGTATCTTCTTCTTGAACAGCTCACATGCAGGTTACGACAATTTGGTTGTTCGTCATATTCCAGCAGGTTTGGCATCACAATTCATCGATTTCGCTATGATTCCAGATCAACTCGTTTCAGCAGATCCTATTCATTTGGAAGCTTCAGCAACATCAGGATTGCCTGTTTCATTTGAACTTTTAGAAGGTCCTGCAACATTAGACGGCAATGTATTGACATTGACAGGCGAAGCTGGTATCGTAAAAGTTAAAGCTGTTCAAAACGGTGACGACACAGAATGGCAAGCAGCTCCTTCTGTAACTCGTACTTTCGAAGTCGTTAATCCAAACGATTATACTCCAGAAATTAAAATTCGTCGTCCTTACGATGGAACAATGGTTTATGTTAATGACTTGAATTCACCTGTTATGTTGGTTCTTAGCGCTTACATCGAACATGGCGACGCTATCAAATTTGAATCTGTAACTTGCGATGTTGACGGTGAAGAAATTAAATTGATGACAGCTTATCCTAATGACCCATCAAACGGATATTGGTATGCATCATGGACTCCTTCAGATTACGGAACATACAACATGACAGCAACAATCGTTCAGTCAGGTGGCAAGTCAACAAGTGTTTCTAATACTTTTGAAGTAACAAACACTTTCGATAACATCAGTGTGACAGCAATGAACGGTGATATTAAGATAACTCCTTCAGAACAATATGGTTATAATGAATATGCATTCCCAACACATGTCGGTGCTTTCAATAACATCACTATGCAATATGACCATAATTGTATAGGTACTTGTGACCCTTACGACAGAGTTGGTTATTGTCGTGTTAAGAACTATCGCGGTGAATGGGTTGAACTTTATCGTTATGTAACACCTTTCGGTGGCGAGTGTGAAGATCAATTGGATGTGACAGATTACACAACAGTGCTTCAAGGTTTGGTAGAGTTTGAATTATATTTCCAAACATGGAACGGCGACGGTTATGACCCAATCGCAATTTTCGACTATACTAAAGGCGCTCCTGAATATAAATATGTTGACATGAACGAATTGTGGTTCGGTATCTTCGACTTCGGCGATTATGCAAACCAACAGCCAGTCCCAGAAGTTAATTATCATTTCGCTCCTGAAACAGAAAAGGCTAACTTGAAGATTATCACTACAGGTCATAACTGGAGCAGCGGTACAAATAACGCTTATAACACAGGCAACGCTGCTGAGTTCTTGGAAGCTACTCATAATATCATCATCAACGATAATAAAGTTTATGACCAACACTTGTGGCAAACATGTAACCCTAACCCAGCAGGTTGTCAACCACAAGCTGGTACTTGGACTTATAACCGTTCAGGATGGTGTCCAGGTTCTTTAGGAATGGTTTGGGATTATAGCTTAGACAATTATGTTGCCGCTGGTCACGCTAAATTATTCTACGAATTTGACCCATCTTACATAGACGAATGTCATCCAAATCACCCTGACTGCGTTGATGGCCAGACTTGTACTTACTGTGCAGCAGCCGACAACCCAATCTTGAGAGTTTCTGGTAAAGTTGTTTCTTACAGCAATGACGTTAACTCAATCACTGAAGTTCCAACTTTGATGGACCACAAAGATCCATTTGAAGTTAACTTGTTGCCTAACCCAACAAACGATGTTTTAAGAATAACAACAAATTACGAAAAAGGTAAGGTTTGTGTTCATATCTTGAATATGCAAGGACAAGAAGTACGTAACTTGGTTTTCAGTGAAACAACAACAATAGATGTTTCAGACTTAGCACCTGGAATGTATTTTGTTAACGTTATCGGTGGACAGTTAGTTACAAAGAAACTTGTTATTAAATAATGTCTAAAGGCTAAAAGACGAAAGGCTAAAGGTGTTTCAATTCCTTTAGCCTTTTTTTATATTCATAAAATTTTGAGTTCTATAATTTCTTATAAAACTTATTTTCTGTCAAAGAAAACGCTTTTTCCGCTTACTGAGAGAGGGAGAGCGAGTATCATGCTGCATTCAGGCATGAGGTTTAGTTCGAGGGCTGCTTGTCCAACAGAGAACATTACCCGGCTGTCTATTCTGAAGTCGGCTGCGAGGGAAGTAGCAGAACCTATTGCTATTCCGAGGTCGTTGGCATTGAAGAAACAAGGCACGTTTTTAGGTTTGTCGGCGCATGTAGGGAAACCACAGGCAGCGCAATTCAATCCAAGAGGACTTATTTTCATTCCAAATAAAATGACGGCTCCGCAGTGTAAAATATTTTCAGCGTC
Organism: Bacteroidales bacterium; assembly: GCA_045631805.1. Lineage (GTDB taxonomy): Bacteria > Bacteroidota > Bacteroidia > Bacteroidales > F082 > Limimorpha. The sequence continues at coordinate 12,534 of JAZQVL010000020.1, forward strand.
GCGATTAAGGAATTCCATTTCTCGTTCAATGGCGAGTTGTTTCATTTTTTCAGCCAAAGTTACGATAGTGTCGTCGGTAGCCACAGCGAGCACGAGATTGTCGGTGCCTCTTGCCTTAGGAGCGGTGCGAGCTGCGCACATCAATTTATTGGCGATGTCCTTGATATTTTCGTTGCGGATGTCTTGTTCAAAAGTTATCATGATGGTTTTATTTTATGTTTAATGAAAGACAAAATTAAGGAAAAAAAGTTTTTGAAACAGAAACTTATTTTAAATTAAAATTGTATCTTTGTAGGTGAATTGGTGGTAAGGGTACCACCAAAAAAGGTGGCTAAAACAAAATAAGTGAAACTATGGAAAATAAAAAACTACAATCAGTATTAGAGAATTGGCAGAAAATACAGCCATTATCAGAAAAAGACCGTGAAAAATTAAGCAAAAGATTTACTATCGATTTTAATTACAATAGTAATCATATTGAGGGAAATACGTTGACATACGGTCAAACAGAATTATTGCTTTTGTTTGGTAAAGTAATAGGTGAAGCTGATTTCCGTGACTGTGAAGAAATGAAAGCTAGTAATGTTGGCTTACAAATGATGTTGATGGAATCTAGAGAAAAACAACCTCTTACTCAGAATTTTATTCGAACATTACATCGTACACTTTTAAGGGAAGATTATACGGTTTACCATAATTTACCAGGTGGTGTAATTACAAGTTATGTGATTCATGCCGGACAATACAAGACACGTCCTAACAGTGTCATCACACGTTATGGCGACCGTTTCGATTATGCTTCTCCGGAAGAAACACCTGCATTGATGACGGATTTAGTCGATTGGTATAATAAAGAGGAACAAGAAGGTAATCTTTCTCCAATTGATTTGGCGATATTATTCCATTATCGTTATATCAGAATTCACCCTTTTGAAGACGGCAATGGACGTATAGCCCGTTTATTGATGAATTATATTCTATCAAGGCATGGTTATCCGATGATAGTTGTACGAAGCAGGATGAAATATGCTTATTTGGAAGCATTACATCGTGCTGACTTAAACGTAGGTCCTGCGCCAATTGACGGAGCGAATGCTTCATTAAAAAGTATTCGTCCGTTTCATAAGCATATGATAGATTTAATAACCAAAGAAATAGGTAATGATGTTTTGTTTTTAACAGAACATGATGAAAATATTTGGTGGTATGATGGAGAACGTGTTGTTTTCCGTACATCAACTTATAATCAAATATTACGAGCAATTCGGATAGAACCCAAAGCTACATTATCATATTTGCAAGAAGAAATAGGCATAAATCGTTCTGCATTACAAAAAATGTTATCTTCATTGCAAGATAAAGGATACATTTCTAAAGATGATAAAGGCTCCTGGCGCGTCTTTATCACACCTTCTATTTACTAACAATATATAATATGAATAAAATTACAATTACTACAAAGCACTTTTTAATTCTATGTTTGTTCTTTATTTTTAATCTGAATGTCTTTGCACAGAACAATATTTCATCGATTAAAGGTAAAGTCATTGATGAGAATGAAGCTCCTCTTCCTTATGTTTCTGTCGCTGTTTATCAGGATGATAAAATAATAACAGGAGCCATTACCAATGACGAAGGTATTTTCACATTGAAAGTTCAGCAGTCTGAAGAAGAACTGCGTCTCACTTTTGATTTCATAGGTTATGTAAAAGAAGAGATAAAAATAATTCCAAACAAAGCTAAGATTGAAGTTAATGATGTCGTTTTGAAAGAGAATGTAGTAATGCTCGATGATGTTGTTGTCAGTTCTACAGCTGTCTCGCATAAATCGACGGTAGAACATACAAGCATTAATGCGTCAGCTAATATTGCTTCTTCAAAAGGCAGCGCTCTTGACATCCTCAGCGCTTCTTCTTCTGTGTCAATACAAAATGAAGAAGTTTCAATTCGTGGCAACAAAAACATCCTCGTCCTTATGGATGGCGTTCCTACAACGATAACAGATTTATCAACAATTCCTGCTGCTAATATCAAAACTATCGATGTCATCACAAATCCAGATGCTTCTTACGACTCAGAAGGAACAGGTGGTATCATCAACATCATCATGAAGAAAGAAAGTGCCAAAGGCTTCAGTGGTGTAGTAGCAGCAAATTATGGATTCAACCATTTCGTGACGGGCAACGCTGGTTTTTCATATAATAGCAAAAAGGCTTCTTATCGTTTCAATTACAACACAAAATACGAAGACGACATCATAAACAGTTCGCTCATTCGTCTTATGAAAGAATCAGGAAGTCTCATCACGCAGAAGATGATTTCTGACAGATATACTTTTAATAATAATGTGAGTCTCGGTGCCGACTTCAGAATCAATAAGAAAAACACTCTGACAGTCGATTTGAAATATATGTCGCCAAAATTGAATGTGAAACAAGATTTACATAACAACATCGAGAATAGCAATATCATTAATGAAGAATATCGTCATAATGACGTGACATGGAACAGAGATAATATTGAAGCAGTTGTGATGTATCGACATATCATAAAACCAGAAATTTCTGATATTTCTTTCAGAGGATCTGTGTCGAAGATTTGGGGAAAGAGACCTTCATATTATTATGTAGGTGACAAACTTATGAATTATTCCAACTCAGGAGGAAGCCCTTTCATATCCAACTTCCAGACCGATTATAAACAGAAGTTAAATAAAGGAACCTTGAGTGCGGGAGCCAAAGTGACATATCGCAGCAACGATATATATCACGAATTCTATTCATGGGAAAATGAAGATTGGATTTATTCACAATCCTTCAGCAACGATCTTTTGCATACGGAATTGATTCCGGCTGCATACCTGATGTTCTCTTCAAAAAATATTGGTAAGTTCAACTATAAATTAGGTCTGAGAGGAGAATATAGCATAGTTACATTAAACAGCAAACACGAGAATATTGATAATAGAAATGACGATATTTTCATTGCACCGAGTTTTTCAGGTACATATAAAATATCCGACAAACAAGATTTGTCGCTTGCTTTCTCTCGCAGAATAGGACGTCCTACTTATCCTCAACTCAATCCTTATATGAGTATGGTTGATGCCATGACATACGAACAAGGCAATATGAATCTGTATCCAGAGAAGACATCTAAACTCGATTTGACATATAACATTAAAGGTGATAAATTCAATCTTTTCGCTGACGCTTATTTCAACTACACCACCGATTATATTTCACAAGTCACGGAGGTAGTTGACAGTCTGTTAATCACCACTTACATCAATGCTGCTTACGATATGAAGAGCGGTCTTGATTTATCATTGAAGATTTTTCCTTTGGAATGGATGACAGCTACATTGAGTGCCAACACTTTCTATGTTATGACGAAAGGTGTTTTTGATGGAGCCGACATCGACAATGAAGGATGGTCGAACAATTCCAATATCATGCTCGATTTTATTCCAAGAAAGACTACAAGCATGCAGTTGCAATATTTCATAATGACACCGCAATATTATCCTCAGCTAACCACTTCATTCACTCATAAGATGAACGTGGGAGTCAAGCAGAAACTTATGAAAGGAGCCTTGACATTATCGCTGCTGGTTACCGATGTCTTCAACACTTACGAATGGGAAGTTCATTCATACAACAGGATTTACGATTTAACCAATCTCAGCAAGCAGAAAAGCAGAATGTTGTGGATTGGAATCTCTTATAACTTCAATTCATACAAACAGAACAAAGTAGAAAAGTCTGGCGATTCGGATAGAAACTTGATAAAGTTTGGATTATAAGAAGACAATTCTTATTAACATTTCTCAGAGAAATATTTATTATCTTTGCACCTTAATTAATATCTAAATAAAATATCACAAACATGGAAAATAACGACAAACATTTTAAACGTTACACGGTAACGACAGCATTACCATACGCTAACGGTCCTGTGCATATAGGTCACTTGGCAGGCGTATATATCCCAGCCGACACTTACGTTCGTTACTTACGAATGAAAGGCGAAGAGGTTTTGTTTGTCGGCGGCTCCGATGAACACGGCGTGCCTATCACTATCAAAGCTGAAAAAGAAGGCTGCACTCCTCAAGATATCGTCGATAGATACCACAATATAATCAAAGATTCTTTCGAAAAACTCGGCATCAGCTACGACATTTATTCTCGTACAAGCTCTAAGACTCACCATGAGACAGCAGCTGCTTTCTTCAAGAAACTCTACGAAGACGGCAAATTCATCGAAAGAGAATCAGAACAATTCTTCGATCCAGAACGTAATAAATTCTTATCAGACCGTTATATTATCGGTACATGCCCTAAATGCGGCAACGACCACGCTTACGGCGACCAATGTGAGAAATGCGGTTCTTCAATGAGCCCTGATGAACTCATCAATCCTCACTCAGCTCTCAGCGGCGCTGAACTCGTAAAGAAA
>JAZQVL010000021.1:0-2033 GCA_045631805.1 Bacteroidales bacterium
ATAATATCGCAGTATGTTCTTGCGGTAAAAGAAATCAAGAATGCTATTATCGACAGTCGTTATCGTGTGGCAAGGTCTGTCAATAAGGAGGTGCTATCTCTATATTATTGGGTTGGGAATTACGTGTCTGTCAATAGCAGAATTGGGAAATGGAACACCAATGCTATATCTGTAATATCAAAGTTATTACAGCAAGAACTCCCAGGTTTAACTGGTTTTTCAGAAACCAATATCAAAAATATGCGAATATTTTATGAAGCATGGTGTCATGTATTAAATAATAAATCAATAAATTATAATTCAACAACCGACATTGAATTTAAGGATTTGCTAAATCGGCAGATGGCATCTGCCGATTTAAACGACAATGATTGGGAGTGTTTTTTAAACGTAGGATTTTCTAATCATAGAGAAATCATTAGAAAAACATCTACATTAGAAGAACGGCTGTTTTACATCCGACGTTGCGCTAAAGAGTTCTGGAATGTCGAAACGACTAAGTATCATCTAAAAGAAGACCTTTATCATAAAGAAGGTAGCATACAACAGACCAATTTCGATAAAACATTAGAAGAGCCTGATTTTAAACAACGTGCTTTGGAATCGTTCAAAGAAGAATATCATCTTGATTTTATCAATAATGATGATATGAACGAAAGGATTATCGAACAAAAAGTCGTACAGAATATCAAGAAATTCATTATGGCATTCGGTCCGGAATTTTCTTTTATGGGAAATCAATATCGCTTGGAAGTCTCAGGACAGGAATTCTTTATCGACTTGTTATTCTTCTCTCGCCGACTGAAATGTCTTGTAGCTTTTGAATTGAAACGCGGAGACTTCAAACCAGAATATACTGGAAAGATGAACTTCTATCTTGCTGCATTAGATAAATATGTAAAGTTGCCAAATGAGAATCCGTCTATCGGCATCATTTTATGTAAAAGTAAAAATGAGGAAATTGTAGAATTGTCTTTTTCAGACACTTCCAAACCAATGGGTGTTTCAACTTATCGTACATCACAAGAATTACCAGAACGCTTTAGGAAAGCATTGCCAAGTATTGATGATCTGAAGAGATTATTGTAAGAAAAAAGCAGATTGTCAAAAGATTATCAGTAGATCTGAAAGAGAGATACCCCAACATGGGATTGTCTCCAAGGAACTTGTGAGATATGAAACGTTTTTATCTTCAATATTATCAAGAAGATATAAAACTGCGACAGCTTGTCGCAGTTTTGCCATGGGGACATAATCTATTATTATTAAACAACGATTTGTCATCTGAGCATATTCTTTTTTATGCCAACGAAGTCATCTCAAAAAGTTGGTCTCTTGATATGCTAAACCTTGCTTTGAAATCTGAATATCATCTTTCAATACAAGCAAGCGAAAAGTCCAATAATTTCGCAATTACAATGTCTGAAGAAAACGCAGACGCGATAAATCGCAGCCCTACAACACAAAATAAGGCTGCCATAATATGACAGCCCTAAAATTATGCATTATGAATTATGCATTATTTATTGTGTCTCTCATGTCTCTTGATAGAAGCTGGCTCGATGTTCATCTTCTCGCCTTGTAACAATGAGATTACGCCGTCAACGACAACATTCTTGTCTGTGATGTTTTCGCCTGATTCTGCTGCTCTACGTTTTTGACATTCTGGACAGTCGCAGTCGTTGTGATATTCTTTAGGCTCTGTGTAAGTTGTGATAACGCCTTCGAAGTTACGCAAGACAACTTTACCTGGAGCTTGTGAGATGACGTATTGTGGCATAACTGGTGTCTTGCCACCGCCGCCTGGAGCGTCAACAACGAATGTTGGAACTGCATAACCTGATGTGTGACCACGGAGACCTTCGATGATTTCGATACCTTTTGAAACTGGTGTACGGAAGTGTTCCAATCCCATTGAAAGGTCGCATTGATAAATATAATAAGGTCTTACACGCATCTTGACCAAGCAGTGAACGAGTTTCTTCATGACGTGAACGCAGTCGTTAACACCTCTTAACAATACGCTTTGGTTG
>JAZQVL010000022.1:0-21698 GCA_045631805.1 Bacteroidales bacterium
TCCCTCAATTTCCTCAATTTCCTCAAGTCCCTCTACAACCACAGATTTCACAGATGTCTCAAGTCCTCAAGTCCCTCAATTTCCTCAAGTCCCTCTACAACCACAGATTTCACAGATGTCTTAGCACCTCAAGTTTCTCAAAATTTTCTCTCGAAAACATTTGTCAAATAAAAATAAAATAAATACATTTGCCACCTAATTTAACTCTATCACAACATCACTCCATAACTCAATAACTTCATTACTCCATAACTTCAAAACTCCATTACTGAAAAAATTAAAAAATCATTATATCATGAAAAAACTTTTACTTTTCATCGCAATCTTAATCTCAACAATGGGATTGTTTGCACAAAACATTGGAGACGAAACCATAATTGATTATGACGGCTATTCCTTGAAGTTTACAGTAACAAGTGTAGAACCAGCAGAATGCGCAGTCTCAGTGGATTCTGGTGAACCAGTGAATGTAATAATTCCATCCAAGGAGACAATTTCAGGAAAAGAATATACTGTTACTTCTATCGGTTATTATGCTTTTTCTAATTGTGACAATTTAACAAGCATAGAGATTCCTAACTCAGTCACTTCTATAGGGGATATGGCTTTTTATTCTTGTTCCAATTTAACAAGCATAACAGTTGAAGAAGACAATCCTGTTTATGACAGCAGAAACAATTGCAATGCCATTATAGAAACTGAAACAAATACATTGGTTGCAGGATGTCAGAATACGCTAATTCCTAACACGGTAACTTCTATTGGAGAATATGCTTTTTATGTTTGTAATAATCTGACAAGCATAGAAATTCCTAATAGTGTTACTTCTATAAAATATGCCGCTTTTTGTGCTAGCGGCTTAATAAATGTGGAAATACCAAGCAGTGTTACAACCATTGAAGATGGTGTGTTTGCAACATGTCCGAATATATCAAGCATAACAGTTGAGGATGGTAATCCTATATATGACAGCAGAAATAATTGTAATGCGATTATAGAAACAGCTACAAACAGGCTGATATCTGGCTGTCAAAATACAATTATACCCAATACAGTTACTTCTATTGGTTATTATGCTTTTTTTGGATGTTCCAAATTAACAAGCATAGAGATTCCTAATAGCATTACTTCTATATACGCTTGGGCTTTTACATATTGTGACAATCTTACAAATATTACGTTCGAAGAGGATTCGCAATTGGAGTCTATTGAAAACCAAGAAGTTTTCTCTTATTGTTCAAGTTTGAGAACTATAGAGTTACCAAGTAGTATAAATTTCATTGGATCTTATACTTTTTTTGCATGTTCTAATCTAGAAACTATAATTTGTCATGCCGAAAATGTCCCTGAAACTGATTCTAAAACATTTGATGGTTGTCCTTCCGACATGATAATTTACGTCCCTGCACAGTCAGTAGATGCTTATAAAGCTGCAAGTCCTTGGAATAAATGTACAATCTTGCCAATGGGTGAAATTGTAAACCATTGGACACCTGATGAAAGTCTTTACGCTAACAATATGTCTGTTATCGGTTTAATTCAGATAGATGGCGTAAATCAGGAAACAACTTCATTGGAAATAGGCGCGTTCTGCGGAGAGGAAGTGAGAGGCTCACAACTTGTTCAGTATATTCCAGAATTGGATAAATATCTTGTATTCCTCACAATTCATGGAGATAATGAAAACGATGAGATTTCCTTCAGATTATATAATCATGAAACAGAAGAGGAATTAGATTTGAGAAGTCCTGAGAATATCACATTTGCAGTCAACGGAACATTCGGCAGCATTACAAGTCCGTACGTGCTTAACTTCAGCAATATGGTAAATGTTACAGCGAGCGTAAATCCGGAGAACGCTGGCTCAATATCAGGCGCCGGAGAATATGCTATAAACGATATTGTCACCTTAACAGCAACAGCAAACGAAGGTTATCAATTTGTAAACTGGACAGAAGAAGGAACAGTCGTTTCGGAAGAAACTGAATATTCATTCACAGTCACAGAATCAAGAAATCTTGTCGCTAACTTTGAATTGTTAACTTATAATGTGACAGCAAGTGCAAATCCAGCAGAAGGCGGCTCAATAAGCGGTGCTGACGTTTACACTCATGGCGAAACAGCAACTTTAATTGCAACGGCAAACGAAGGTTATCAATTCATCAACTGGACAGAAGAAGGAACAGTCGTTTCAGAAGAATCAGAATATTCCTTCACAGTGACGGAATCAAGAGAATTGGTTGCTAACTTTGAACTGTTAACTTATAATGTAACAGCAAGTGCAAATCCAGCAGAAGGCGGCTCAATAAGCGGTGCTGGTGTTTACACTCATGGCGAGACAGCAACACTTTCTGCAACATCTAACGAAGGTTATCAATTTATAAACTGGACAGAAGAAGGAACAGTCGTTTCGGAAGAATCAGAATATTCATTCACAGTTACGGAATCAAGAAATCTTGTCGCTAACTTCAATTGCGTACAAAGCAGAAATCTTAAATCAGGCTGGAGCTGGTTCTCATCTTACATCGAGATTTCTGGTGCAGAAGGCCTTGAAATGATAGAAGAAGCTCTCGGAGAAAACGGCCTTCAAATCAAGAACCAGACAGCTTTCGTGTCAAATTCAAGTTCCGGATGGTACGGCTCTCTCACTTCCGTTTCTGTTGAAAGCATGTACATGATAGAAACCTCTGCAGCTCATGAACTGACATTGTCAGGCGACAAGGTAATCCCAGAAAACCATCCAATCACAATAGGAACTAACTGGAAATGGATTTCTTATTTGTTGAGCGAAAGCATTGATGTTGAGGAAGCGTTGAATACTATAAATCCAAGTCACGGAGATTATATCAAGTCAAAGACTGTATTCTCACAATATTATGACGGAATCGGCTGGGTCGGCGGACTTAACACAATGATTCCTGGCGAAGGTTATATGTACCAGAACACATCAGGAACGACAAAGACTCTCGTCTATCCTTCAAACTCATCTTCAAAAGAAAGAAAAGCTAACGTGACATCAGAAAATAATCATTGGATTGCAGACGCAGGAAAATACGCCAATAATATGAGCATGATAGCTTTTGTTAAAGATAATTTAGAAACAGAATATGAAATCGGCGCATTCGTAGGCGAGGAGTTACGCGGCAGCGCAAGACCAATCTACATCGAGGCATTGGATTCATACCTGATTTTCATGACAATCTACGGCGAATCTAACGAAGAAGTTACATTCAGATATTATGATGTAAATGCCGACGAAGAAGAAGCTGTCTTCACAAAAGAAAACGTAATGTTCTCAACAAACGCAACATACGGCTCGGTTGACAATCCAATTGCGATGATGTTCGACACAGAAGGCATCGGTGAAAATTTATCAAAAGGAATCAACATCTATCCAAATCCTGCAAATGTCAATTCAGAAATCAATCTCGGCATGACATACGACAGAGTAGAAATCTATAATACATTAGGTGTCAAGATTGCAGAATATTCAAATGTAAACAAGATTGACGGCATGGAAACAGCAGGAGTTTACATGATAAGAGTCATGAACGACAACGGAATGAGAAATTACAGAGTTGTTGTGGAGTGATTTTTTAAGACTACAAGACTACAAGACTACAAGACTACAAGAGGACGCTGCTATTACATAGTGGCGTTCTTTTTTTATGTCTAAAGTCTCAAGTCTAAAGTTGAAAGACTAAAGTCTAAAGTCCTTAGCAACCACAGATTTCACAGATTATACAGATTCCTCAAGTACCTCAAGTACCTCAAGTACCTCATTACCTCAAGTTCCTCTCAACCCTCTCAGCCCTCTATACCCTCTGGACTCTCTTCAATAATCTGTTTTTTCAGTTCCATGAGGTCGTATGCGTTTTCGACGGAGAAGTCGCCTATTTTGGTTCTTCTCAATGATGTCATGCAAGCTCCGTTGCCGAGTGCCTTGCCGAAATCATTGACCAAAGAACGTATATAAGTTCCCTTGCTGCATTTCACTTCGAAATTAACTATCGGGAAGTTACTTGTGTCAATCTTGAAATCTTCAATATGTACGAGTCTTTCTTTCATTGCTATTTCCTTGTCGGAGCGAGCGTATTCAAAAGCTCTCTTGCCTTGTATCTTGATGGCTGAGAATTTAGGCGGACGCTGCATGATGTCGCCTATAAATGATTTTCTCGCTTCTTCCATCATCTCTTCAGTTATGCCATCGGTAGGATAAAATGCGTCTGGTTCGCTTTCCAAGTCGTACGATGGCGTTGTCTGTCCCAAAAGCATAGTTCCAGTATAAACTTTCTCTTGCGCCTGGAAATTGTCGATTTGCTTCGTCATTCTTCCTGTGCATACGATGAGCAGTCCTGTCGCCAAAGGGTCTAAGGTTCCGGCATGTCCGACTTTCAGCTTTCTTATTCCGTGATAGCGTTTGATGACGGCACGGATGAGATTCACGGCATCAAATGATGTCCAGTCTAACGGTTTGTCGATGAGAAAGACTTCTCCTTCTTCAAAATGAAACATATTATAAAGCGAAGATTATTGTTATTACACCAGCGATGGCGCAGTATATTGCGAAATAAATAAGTTTACCTTTTTTAACCAAGTTAATCATGAATTTACATGCTAAACATCCTGAAAGGAATGCGCCTAAAAATCCTACTAATAATGGCATAAATCCAATTCCTCCTAAGAGAGCAGGGTCTTTTATCATGTCGATGACGTTTAAGAATGTCTCGCCTAAGATTGGAATCAAGACCATAAGGAATGAAAACTGTGCAATGCTTTCTTTTTTGTTGCCGAGAATGAGACCTGTAGCGATAGTGGTTCCAGAACGTGACAAGCCTGGCAATACTGCCAATGCCTGACCTAAACCGATGATGAATGCGTCGCGGTATGAGATGTTTTCTTTTTTACGAGGTTTTGCGTAATAAGCGAAAGTAAGTAATGTGGCGGTGAGAAGAAGACAGCATCCTACTATCAATAATCCGCTGCCGAAGATGGCTTCAACTTGGTCTTTGAAAAACAATCCGACAATCATCACAGGAATGATAGAAAGTAAAATCTTTGATACATATTCTTTCTCCGCATTCCATTTCATGCTGAAGAAGGTTCCTTTGAACAAACTTTCTATTTCTTTCCAAAGTATTACGATGGTGCTTAATACTGTCGCTGCGTGAACTGTCACCGTGAACAACAAATTGTCGGCGGCTGATGTGTTAAGGTTTAATAATTCTTGTCCTATTGTCAAATGTCCGCTGCTGCTGACAGGTAAAAATTCTGTTAGTCCTTGTAGAATTCCTAATAATAAAGCTTCTAACCAATTCATAATATTATTTTTTGATGAAATTAATCTTTTTTAGGTTTTTTCATGATGGCGTAAATCTGAATGCCGAATCCTATCAATACGAGTATAGGAGCCAATGTGAGTCGGCGGAAATTGAAGATGGCTTCGTTGAAAACATCCGGATTATCGGAGCCGCCGCCTATCATCAATAAAAATCCGACGAGAAGGAATGCTAATCCTATTATAACCCAAAGGTAGTTGTCGCGACCAAAAGGCATTTGTTTTTCGTTTTCTTGTTCGTTTCTAATGTTTTTGCTGTTTTCTTCTAACTTGCTCATATTTAATGATTTATTTGTTACATGTAAAATTTGTCTAAGTTTGCGTTGATGTATTTCTTCATTGAGAAATATGTTGATAAGGAAGTAAGTATAAGACTTAAAATTATAACAGAAACATAGACTACTATTATATATTCGTTGCCTTGTTCCATGTTCATTTCAGGCAGATAGTCGTTAATTCCAAATAATGTCAATGTGATAAGTATCAATGCGATGGCGGCAGCAATAAGTCCTTGTAACATGAAAGTCTTTAAAAATGGTTTTATGACATATCCTTTTGTAGCGCCAACAAGTTGCATTGTTCTTACGGTAAAACGTTTGGAATAAATGGAAAGTCTGATAGTATGATTTATCAACGTTATTGCAATCAAAAGTAATATTAGACTTATTGCGAACAGAACTATCTTTATTCTGTTGATATTGTCGTTGATAGTGTTCGTCAGAGTCTTTTGATAAATGACTTCTTTGACTATTTGTTTTTTGCCGATCCATTTTTCTACCATAGCCATACTGTCGCTGTTGGCGTAATCGGAGACGAATCTTATGTCTAAAGAGGGGAGCAAAGGATTTTCAACGTCGCCGAGCCATTTGAGGAAGTCTTCGCCCAAATCTTCTTTCATTCTGTTTGTCGCTTCTTCCTTGCTGATGTATTCTATAGATTTTATGTAATTTTTTTTGCTGAGTTCGTCTTTCAGGCTTAATATAGAAGATTCTTTTACATTGCTTTTCATTACGACTTCAAAGCCGATGTTTTCTTTGACGAAATTTAACATTCTGTCGGTGTAAATGACAACAAAAGCGTACATTCCAAGCACGAAAAGCACCAACATAATGCTCATCAGCGAGACAAAATACGAACCGGCGAATCTTCTTTTTGTTGAGTTGTTTTCAGAATACATCTGTCATTTATTTCTCTGCAAAGATAACTATTTATTCCTTAAAAAATCAAAACGCAAAATTTTATTGTTATGATGTACATAATTAAAAAAAATGTAATTTTACACTTTCAAAAACGAATGTTATGTTGAAGAGATTAGGTGATTATGTAATATTGATGGCACAGGTTTTCCGCAAGCCTGACAAGTCGTTAATATTCAGAAAGAGGCTCTTGCACGAATTTTACAATCTTGGTTTTACGTCTATAGGCATTGTTCTTATTCTTTCGGTTTTTGTTGGTGCTGTGGCCACCATTTTGGTTGCATATAATACCGACAATCCGCTTTTGCCGGAGAAACTTATTGGTTTTTCCGCTCGTCAGATGATTGTTTTAGAATTTTCTCCGACGATGATTAGTTTGATTCTTGCCGGCAAACTCGGTTCGCAGATAGCTTCCGAATTAGGAACGATGCGTGTGACTCAGCAAATTGACGCACTTAAAGTCATGGGCGTAAATTCTGCCAATTATCTCATTTTGCCCAAAATCATTTCATGCCTTTTTTTCATTCCAGTATTGATAGTTTTCAGTATCGTTATCGGTATCTTGGGAGGTTGGTTGGCGTGCGTGTTCACTGGCGTTATCACTCCTGCTAATTATGTTATCGGTTTAAGGTCTTGGTTTGAACCTTTCTCGCTTACATTCGCCATGATAAAAACTGTCGTCTTCGCTTTCCTGATAACTTCTATTTCAAGTTTTATCGGATATGAGGTAAAAGGCGGTTCTGTTGAAGTAGGAAAGGCAAGTACTAATGCTGTCGTTGTAAGCAGCATCGCAATAATAATTTTCGATTTGATTTTAACACAGATGCTCCTGACATGATAAAAGTAGAAAATATTACAAAGAAGTTTGGCGAAAAAGTTGTCTTAGACAATATTACAGCTACCTTTGAAAGAGGAAAGACAAATCTTATCATCGGTCAAAGTGGTTCGGGAAAGACTGTGCTGATGAAGATTTGTATAGGTCTGTTCGAACCTGACAATGGTAATGTCATTTTCGATAATAGGCCTTTTTCAAATGTAAAGGAAAAACATAAAATAGATATTCGCAAGGAGATGGGAGTGCTTTTCCAAGGCGGCGCTCTCTTCGATTCAATGACTGTGGAAGAAAATGTTATGTTCCCTCTTAATATGTTTACCGACATGAGCTATGAAGAAAAACTCGAAAGAGTGAATTTCTGCCTTAATAGAGTGAACCTCAATGGAATAAATAAGTTGGTTACCTCCGAACTTAGCGGAGGTATGATGAAACGTGTTGCCATAGCTCGCGCAATATCCAACAGCCCGAAATATCTATTCTGCGATGAACCTAACTCGGGCCTCGACCCAATGACTTCAGAACTCATCGATGACTTGATTAGCGAGATTACTGAAGAATATAATATGACGACAATTATCAATACTCACGACATTAACTCTGTACTTAAAATAGGTCAGACGATAAATTTTATCTATAAAGGAAAGTTGTGGTGGAGAGGTGATAATAAAAACGTAATGAAGACTGATAATCGAGAATTGAACGATTTCTTGTTTTCAACAGAATTGACAAAAAGAATAAAATCAATTTAAACTATTAATTATGAGTATTTTAGATTTAATTATCGGAGTGATTCTTTTGATTTTTGCTTTCGCAGGATTAAGAAAAGGTCTTATTATCGAGGCTTTTTATTTGGCTTCTTATATTATTGGTATCTATGGCGCTATGTTCTTCTCTGATACTGTTGCTGCATGGATGTCTGGATTTATAAAAAACAGTAATGAAATTGTTGCAATAGTGGCGTTCATTATTACATTCATCGCAGTGTTGGTTTTGGTGAGATTCTTGGGCCGACTGATAAGTTCTCTCGTAGAAGCGATAAGCCTTGGATTTATAGATAAGATAGGAGGATTTGCATTCGGAGCTATGAAAGGCGCTCTGATTATAAGTATCTTTATATTGATATTAAATGTGTTAGGCTTTTCATCAATTATGGATGAGATAAAAACAGATTCTATCTTATATCCAAGAATAGAAAATGTCGCTAATGTCCTTTATAAAAATCACGATGTAGTGAAAGAGTCTATCGATGATAGTCTTGAAAAAATAGAAAATGTTATTGAAACAAGTTTAACTAAATAAGAAATAAGATGAAAAACATAGCAGTTATTTTAGCTGGTTGCGGAACTAAAGATGGTTCCGAAATCAATGAGACAGTCACATTGTTGCTTGCTCTCGATCAACATGGACTTAAATATCAATGTTTTGCACCTGATAGAAACCAATATCAGGTCGTTAATCATGTTACAGGTGAAGTCGTTAATGAAGAACGTAATATGATGGTTGAAGCCGCTCGTATCGTAAGAGGTGAAATTTTGCCTATGTCAGAATTTAACGCCGACAACTTTGACGGCCTCGCTATCCCTGGTGGAGTAGGTGTGGCTAATAATATCTTCACATATTTTATTGATGGAATGCAGATGACAGTGCTTCCTGAAGTTAGAGATGCTATCGTGAAGATTCATGAACAAAACAAGCCTATAGCGGCAATGTGTATCGCTCCTGTTTTGCTCGCAAATGTCTTGAAGGATATTACTATTACTTTGGGTAATGATGACTGTGGCCCTGCTAAAGATGTCGTTAAAATGGGTGCTCATCATGCAGCGACAAAAAACGGCGAAGTGACATCCGATTTGAAAAACAAGATTTTCACTACGCCGTGCTTTATGTTGGAATCTACTTTAAAAGACATCTACGAAGATGCTTATAATCTTGTAGATGCTTTCGCTAAAGAACTTTAATCAAATTGATTTATTCAGTATAATATAGAATCATTTTCTCGATTGCCTTTTGACAGACTTCACAGAATTTGTCTCCTTTGAAAGTCTTCATGAGGCAATCCATTTTTGGACGATAAACGCCTTTTGCTTCATAGCCTCCGCCTTCAAAAACACCTACTTCATTTATATATTTGTTCTCCGCTGGAGTAGGGACAGGTGTTTTTTTCTTCAACATGTCTTTCCATTTCTTGTCAAAATCGACTAATGTTGTGATGTTTGGCTCCCAAGGTTCTATGCTTAAATTGTAGAACTCTTCGTAAGAACCTGAATTGTCGTAATATTCGTCGCCTAAACCTGCAAAACCATGACCGAATTCGTGAATTATAACGTCTGAAGAGAAACTGTCGTCGGTTGAACTGACACAATAGAAGTTATAGATTCCGCCTCCACCGTATTTTGATGTGTTGGCTAAGATATAAATCTGGTCGTAAGGAACTAATCCTGCGAGATTTCTGATGGATTGGTTGTCGTATGACATGCAATAACGTTCAGAATCAAATGTATAGAAAGAACAGTTTACTGCCGTACTTCTCCATTTGTCTTCTGCTGGTATTGTGACGCCAGAATCTTTTGAAGGAACCATGACTGCTTTGATGTTAAATCTGTCTTGATATGAAGTGTAAGGCTCGTACGAGAAAAGACATTCTTTGAAGAAGTTACAGTCGAGTACGAATTTTCCCATTTCTTCTTCTGTGTATCCATCAGGAAGTATCACAATGTCAACGGCTTTGTCAGGAGAATAATTGCCGTGAACATTAAGGATTGAATAGTTGTATTTTGGCGGGTCTTGAATGAAATAATTGTCAGGGTCAATTGTTAGTCTCATTTTTTCAATCATGACGCCATCGTAGTTTCTCATGTAGAAAACCACATCGACGGTTTCTTTAGGATAAGGCATGATTACTGATTCGTTAAAGCCTTTTGTAACTGTTTCTGCTTCAGGAGTTGTCTGCCATTCGCCAAAAAGATTGCAATAGCCTCTCGAATAAATCATTACGTCAGAATCGTTGAGATAAACTTCGAATAAATAATCTCCATAACCTAAACTGTCGATTAAGTTGCTGCGAGCTCCGCCCCAAACAGGTTCCATTACGTATTTGTCAAGAGCGTAAAAACAAGAATCGGCATTGCCAAATATATAATAGTCGATTCTTAATTGCTCATTATTAAAATAAACATCGTATTGAGCCTTCGCTTTAAATGAAAATGATGTAATTAATAATAGGAGTAAAGTGAATTTGTAAATAAGTTTTTTCATGATGCTTTTATTTTTGGCAAATATAATAAATAATGAAAATAAATGTTGAATTTTGACAAAATAAAAAAGGGCGCGGGGAGCGCCCAATTGCATTAATAAACCAAACTACTTACAAAGCTATAGAGAATGTTTAGTACTTGTGTTTGCAAAGATACATCAAAATATGTTTCTGTCAATAGTGTTGAGGTGAAAATATGATATTTTTGAATTTTATAATTATTTTTTTTAATGTTTTTTTACCTAAAATGCTACTACAAATAAATATTATATATGTTGATAATAAACGATTTAATAAAATTTTATATACGATAATTTTACTTATTTTTATCTTATTATTGCTAATGTTATTGTAGTATTTATATTACGTTTTTTTTATTTACAATAAACCTTATATCGACCTTAAAAAGGCGACTATATCTTCATCACGAGTTAAATCGAACTTTTTTCTTAACCTGTAACGAGAGGTTTCAACACTTCTAATCGTTGTGTTGGAAATAACAGCTATTTCTTTGCTCGACATGTCAATGTATAACATGGTGCAAAGTCGCTTTTCTGATTTGGTTAAATCAGGATATTTTTCTTCCAATCGTTCAATGAAATCTTTGTAAATTTCATTGATTTGTTTATGCAGATTTTCTGTGTTGTTGAACATGCCGTTGTTGTTCTGCATTTCGACGTATAGGTTTTTTATCTTGTTTTTAATCTCGTTTTCTGGTGAATCAGCAATCTCCTTCAGCTTCGCTTTTAACGGATTCACATATTCAATGTATGATTTGAAGTGTAAGGCTAAGTTTATCAGAGATTCTTTGTTGTTTTTTAATTGAATTTCCATCAATTCATTTTCCATTTTGTCAATCTTTAGTTGTTGCTCGTATGCCGTTTCTTTGGATTTGTGATATAAATTTTTGTTTTTTATAAAAAGTATCAATATGACAATTGATGAAATGAGGATAATAGCGCTGCCTGATATTATGATAATTATGTTTTTTCTATAGTTTTTGACTTTGTTTGTTTCTATTTCTTTTGCTTTGATTTCTTCAATGTTTGAAGATAAAAGGTAACTCGAATGAATGTCTTTTATTTTCTTCTTTTGATAATAATTCTCTGCCATTATTTTTTTTATGTTGTATTTGTGAAACATCGCATAAGCTTCTTCGAACTCGCCGCATAAAGCGTGGCATTCCGATAATTTGTAGTAAGAGTTATGGCAATATTCGTACATATTGTATTTGTTGGTGCTGTCGCTTAATATTTTAAATACATAGATTGCTTTGTCGATGTGATTCAGTTTTATGTTTAAATCTCCTAATATGTACATGTAATTGGCGCAATCGTTGAATCTTTCTGATGCGTATGCGAGATTTATGGCTTTTTTGTAATATAGTTTTGCGGAATCAGTTTCTCTTAACGAATCATAGACGCAGCCTTTAAGACCGTAGTTTTTGATGGTTATATCGTCAAATACATATTTGGAATTTTTTAAAGAAGAATCTATTAAAGTCAGAGCTTCTTGGTATTTCTTTTCTTTTATTTTAATGTCAGCTATGTTTGTTAATGTTTGAGTAATAGCTTTATAGGTGTTTTTGTTTGCCTCGAACAAGAGTATTTCATTATAATATTTTAAAGCGTCTTTGTAGTTGCCATGAGAGAGTTGGATTTCTGCGTATGCCATGTAAGAGTCGATGATATTTTTTTTATTGTTGGTCATCATGGCGTAATTAAGTGCTTTTTCCATAGCGTCGACGCTCCATTTGCTGTCGAATTCGTTGTTCTGATAGATTTTGGCTATTTTTATGTAAATATTGTGGATGTATTCGTGGTTTTTAGTGGTGAGATAATCTTTAATGGCATTTTCATAATATGAGACAGCGATTGAGTATGTGTTACTCTTATTAAAAATATTTCCGATGATGATTTTGCTATATGCAGATTTTTCTGTGTCGTTAGTTTGGACAGCGATTTCATTTGCCTTATAGGCGCAATTGAAAGCGAATTCGGGATTTGTCTCCATATATAATTCAGCCAAATCTATAAGTTTGTCGAATCTGTTTTCGTGTAGAATTATTCTGTTAATGTCGCTGTTTTCTGCTTTGTTCTGTCCGTATATCTCAATAAAAGATATTAAAGCGATAAATAAAAAGACTGTTTTTCTCATTTTTGATGTCTTGTTTTGTGGTGCAAATATACACAATCTTGTAGTATCAGTATAAAATATAATTGGCAAATAATCATTAAGATATGATTTTTTTGTAGTAATGTTAATTGAGGTTGAATTATGTTAAAGTTTATTAAGGTTTCATTGTTTTATGATAAAAAATAATGATGTTTTTAGAAAACAAAGTTGTTTCAAAAAAAATATATATGTAAGAATATCAAATACCCTTATTTATTATTATTTTTGCACTAAATTTTTATAGATATGACTGATTTTAAAGAAACTGAAAAAGAAGAAAAGAAATCACTGAACTTCATTGAAGCAAAGGTGGTAGAAGATTTGCAAAATGGTAAGAACGATGGTCGTGTTCAAACACGATTTCCACCAGAACCTAATGGTTATCTTCATATTGGTCATGCTAAAGCTATTTGCCTTGACTTTGGCATTGCTGAAAAATATAATGGTGTATGTAATCTTCGTTTTGATGATACTAATCCGACAAAAGAAGATACAGAATATGTTGATGCGATTAAAGAAGATATTCAATGGCTTGGTTACAAATGGGCTAACGAATATTATGCGTCAGATTATTTTCAGCAGCTTTGGGATTTTGCAATCCGTTTGATAAAAGAAGGTAAAGCATATATAGATGAGCAAAGTTCGGAAGAAATAGCTGCTCAAAAAGGAACTCCTACAGTTCCAGGAACCGACAGCCCATATCGTAATCGTCCTGTTGAAGAGTCATTGGAACTTTTCCACAAGATGAATAACGGCGAGATTGAAGAAGGCAAGATGGTTCTTCGTGCAAAGATTGACATGGCAAATCCAAATATGCACTTCCGTGATCCTATCATCTATCGCGTTGTGAAAACTCCTCATCATCGTACAGGAACTACATGGAACGCATATCCTATGTATGACTTTGCACATGGCGAGAGCGATTATTTTGAAGGCGTTACACACTCATTATGTACTCTCGAGTTTGTCGTTCATCGTCCTTTATATGATTATTTCATCGACGAGCTGAAAGAACAGAAAGACCTCGACGACCATCGTCCACGTCAATATGAGTTCAATAAATTGAACTTCAATTATACATTGTTGAGCAAGCGTAATCTTCTTATTCTTGTTAAAGAAGGTCTTGTAAATGGTTGGGACGACCCTCGAATGCCTACTATCTGCGGTTTCCGCCGTCGTGGTTATACTCCAGAGTCAATACATAAACTCATTGATAAAATCGGTTATACAACATACGAAGCTATCAATGATTTCGCACTTCTTGAAAGCACAATCCGTGAAGACCTTAACGCACGCGCAACACGTGTTTCTGCAGTCGTAAATCCTGTGAAACTCGTTATCACTAACTATCCAGAAGGCCAGTCGGAAGAAATGGAAGCTATCAATAATCCTGAAGATGAAAATTCAGGTTCACACAACATCACTTTCAGCCGTGAATTGTGGATGGAACGTGAGGACTTTATGGAAGACGCTCCTAAGAAATATTTCCGTATGACACCAGGCAATGAAGTGCGTCTGAAGAATGCTTATATAGTGAAATGTACAGGATGTAAGAAAGACGAAGACGGCAATATCGTTGAGGTTTATGCAGAATATGATCCAGAAACAAAGAGCGGTATGTCAGGAGCTAACCGTAAGGTAAAAGGCACATTGCACTGGGTTAGCTGCGACCATTGCATCAAGGCGGAAGTCAGAATGTATGACAGATTGTGGAAAGAGGCTAACCCTCGCGAAGCAATAGCTGCAATTCAAGAAGAACAACAATGCTCGGCCTTAGAAGCAATGAAACAGGTGATAAATCCTAACTCATTGGAAATTAGAACAGAATGCTACGTTGAACAATATCTTGCCGACGCTAAGCCTCTCGACCATTTCCAATTCCAAAGAATAGGTTATTTTACAGCTGATAAAGATAGCACAGCCGAACATTTAGTATTTAACAGAACGGTAACATTGAAAGATACATTTCAATTGCCACAGAAATAATTTCTGATAAAGAAAAAATCGTATCTTTGCAACTTGAAACTTTGAACCTTGAATGGTAAATCAACTCAAGGTTCAAAGTTTAAAAACTAAAGGTCAAATGCCAGTAGTTTAAAGGTGCCACTTTAGCTCAGTTGGTAGAGCAACGCATTCGTAATGCGTAGGTCGACGGTTCGAGTCCGTCATGTGGCTCAAAGAGGTGTCATAGCATGGCAGCCTCTTTTTTTTTGTGCAGTTTCCACCGCTGTTTATAGTTACAAAAAAAGGAATCCCGATTTTCTCGGAATTCCTGAAATAAAAATAAAATAAAATGAAAAAGGAAATTTCTTTTTAGCAGTTCATGCCACCGCAGCAGTGAATTGTCTGTCCTGTGACGTATCTTGACATATCGCTTGCCAAGAATAAAGCTGTGTCGGCAACGTCTTCTGGAGTGCCACCTCTTCTTAATGGGATGGTCTTCATCCATTCTTCTCTTGCTTCTTCTGGGATTTGGTTTGTCATGTCTGTGATGATGAAACCTGGAGCGATACAGTTAGCTCTGATGTTACGTGATCCCATTTCCTTGGCGATAGATTTTGCCAAACCAATCAAACCAGCCTTTGATGCAGCGTAGTTTGCTTGACCTGCATTGCCAGAAACGCCTACTACAGAAGCCATATTGATGATGCTGCCAGAGCGTTGACGTGCCATGATAGGAACGATGGCGTGGATGAAGTTGAATGCTGATTTCAGATTGACGGTGATAACGTCATCCCATTGTTTTTCGGTCATTCTCATCATCAAAGTGTCGCGTGTGATACCAGCGTTATTAACTAATATATCTATTTTTCCGAAGTCTTGATGTATTTGTTTTACTGTATTTTCTACGTCTTCAAAGACAGCAGCATTTGATATATAACCAATAGCTTTTACACCCAAAGCTTGTAATTCAGTTTCTGTTACTTTGATACTTTCTTCGTTTAAGTCGGTGAAAGCAATGTTACAACCTTCTTCTGCAAAACGTTTTGCGATAGCTTTGCCGATACCTCTTGCTGCGCCAGTGATGACAGCGGTCTTATTTTCTAATAATAATCTCATAACTTTTAATTTAATTAGTAATGAGGAATTAGGAATGAGGAATGATAAAAACAATTCCTAATTCCTAACTCCTAATTCCACATTCTTATTTATACATTTGTAAATCTTCTTCTTTGAAATTTTCCACAAATGTAAGGATTTTTGCAATTTCAGACTCACCTAAAGCAATCATTATTTTGCATGATTTCATGAAATCTAAGCCTGAATCCATGAAATCTTGAGATTCAGAAACTCTGTTGCAGTCTTGCAATAATAAATGACTCATAATAAGGTGACCCATTGCTTCTACCATACGGCGAGCTAAGAAGTCGTATGCCTCTGATGATGTGCCGAATTTGTCGGCAGCAGCAACGATGTTGAGGTAGCTTTCTTTCATCTTTACGATGCGTTGGCGAAGTGGCAACAATTCTTCTGCCAATGGCATTGCTTCATATTCTTCGATGCGTTTGAGATATGAACCATTACCGATGAAACGGATAGCAGCGACAACTTGCAATTGTGATGTACCTTCGTAAATGCTTAATATTCTGGCATCTCTGTAAAGACGTTCACATTTATATTCTTTCATAAAACCAGAACCGCCGTGTACTTGGATGCAGTCGTAAGCAATTTGGTTGGCATATTCGCTAGCGAAGAGTTTGAGCATAGGAGTCATCATATCGGCATGACGTTGAGAATATTTCATGTCTTGACGTTCCTCTGCAGTGAGGCTTCTTTCTTTGCTTACAGAGTCGTAGGCTTTATATAAGTCAACGAAGCGTGAAGTTTCATATAATAATGTGCGAGTTGCATCTATTTTAGCTCTCATTATGCCGAGCATTTCATAAACTTGAGGGAAGTTGATGATAGCTTTTCCGAATTGTTCGCGTTGTTTTGCGTATTCGAGAGCTTCGTGATAAGCGGCTTCTGCGAGACCTACAGATTGAGCGCCTACGCCGAGACGTGCGCCGTTCATCAATGACATAACGTATTTGATGAGACCCATGCGACGTTCGCCGATGATGAGAGCAGGAGCGTTGTTGAAAACCAATTCTGCGGTAGGAGAACCTTTAATGCCGAGTTTGTTTTCGATACGTCTTACTGTCACAGCGTTATCTCTTCTGTCGTAGAGGAAGTAAGAGAGGCCGCGGCCGTCTGCTGTGCCTTCTTCTGAACGAGCTAATACGAGTTGTATGTCAGCGTCGCCATTAGTGATGAAACGTTTGACACCGTTGAGTCTCCAGCAGTTGTGTTCATCATCGAAACTCGCCTTTAGTCTCACTGACTGGAGATCAGACCCAGCGTCAGGCTCTGTGAGAGCCATTGAACATGTCATGCCTTCGTTGATGAGAGGCAAATATTTTTCTTTTATTTCTTCAGAAGCAAATTCATAGATTGTTTCGGCACAGTCTTGAAGTCCCCAGATGTTAGCGAATCCAGCGTCGGCGCGTGAAACTATTTCAGCAGCCATGACGTAAGGAACGTAAGGGAAGTTCAAGCCTTTATATTTACGAGGCAACGACATTCCGTAGA
Organism: Bacteroidales bacterium; assembly: GCA_045631805.1. Lineage (GTDB taxonomy): Bacteria > Bacteroidota > Bacteroidia > Bacteroidales > F082 > Limimorpha. The sequence continues at coordinate 17,370 of JAZQVL010000022.1, forward strand.
GGCCAGCGTCGCGTAATACTTCATGGTTTTTCTGTGTGCCTTTAGCATATACAATCTCGTTGTTGAGAACTTGAGGACCTTCGTGGTCAACGTTTTCGGCATTAACCTCTAATACATTAGCAGCTAAATCACCTACTATTTCGAGCACTTTGTCGTAGTTGTCGATGGCGTCTTCAACATTAACAGGAGCCATCATATCGTTATCGCTATCGACGAAGTCGCGTTCTTTCAACTTGATGATTTTATCCATCACAGGATGTGAGAGATAAAATTTTAAGCTTTTATTATCGTTATAGAAATTCATATTCTTTGTTTTTATGTCAATAGACAATAGACATTCATTACATCACTTTTGTCCTTAGTCTTTTGTCTTTAGTCAATTATAACATGTTAGATTTATAACTCTTAATCATCTTTGGTAAAATATCCATAGCGTCACCGATGATTGTATAGTCGGCTATTGCGTTGATAGGAGCGTTAGGGTCGGTATTGATGGAAATAATCTTTGAAGATTGGTCCATGCCAGCGCGGTGTTGAACGGCGCCAGATATACCGCAAGCTATATATAGTTTAGGGCGGACGGTGATACCAGTCTGACCTATCTGTCTTTCGTTTTCAGTGAATCCAGCATCGACGGCAGCGCGTGTTGCGCCGACTTCGCCGCCAATGACGTTGGCTAATTCGTGTAACAAAGCGAAGTTTTCTTTTGAGCCCATGCCATAACCGCCGGCAACGATGATAGGAGCGCCTTTGATATTGATTTTTTGAGCTTCAATCTGACGTTCTATAATTTCTATGCAGAAATCGCCTTCGTTGACATAGTCTTCGGCTTTAAGGTTACGTACTTCGCCTTTATGATTTTCGTTGTATATTTCTTTTTTCATAACGCCTTCGCGTACGGTAGCCATCTGAGGTCTTGTTTCAGGAGAAACGATTGTAGCGATGATGTTGCCACCGAAAGCAGGACGTATTTGATATAATATGTCTTTATAGACTGTTTTTGTCTTGGCATCGGTATGGTCGCCTATTTCGAGACTGGTGCAGTCAGCTGTTAAGCCGCAGCGTAAGTAAGAAGCGATGCGAGGTGCCAAGTCGCGGCCAACAGATGTTGCTCCGAAAAGAACTATATCCGGTGTCTCTTCTTTTATGAGTTTTGTAATAGCACTGAAAAATGGCAAGGTTTGATAAAATGATAAACGGGAATCCTTGAGATAGAAAATGGAATCGACACCGTATGGATATAGTTGACCTTCGATATTCTCAATCTCGTTTCCTATGACGATAGCATCGAGACGAGAATTAAGCCTATCGGCGAGCTTGCGAGCTTTAGAGCAAAGCTCCAAACTCACCTCAGCTATATGTTGCTCTTCTGTTACCTCACAGAATACTAATATGTTGTTCATGATTCAAGTTTTAGAATGTTATTATTTATTTGTTTAAAGCAGCTTCAACGAATGAGATAGCTTCGCCTACTGTAGAAATTTTTTCAGCTTGGTTGTCAGGAATATTGATTTCGAATTCTCTTTCAAATTCCATGATAAGCTCAACTGTATCTAATGAGTCAGCACCGAGGTCGTTTGTAAAACTTGCGCTTTCAACAACTGATTCACGTTCAACACCTAATTTATTTACGATAATGTCTATAACTTTTTCTCTTGTTTCCATGGTAATTCTTTTTTAATTTGTTAATGTTTTAGATAATGTGAGCTGAAATAAGCTCTTTCATTAATTCGTTAATTTCGCTTTCGCTGTTATTTATTTTCTTATTCTCTTTACTTGTAAGAACAACATTTTCAATTGATTTAACTTTAGTAGGCGAGCCTGAGAGACCCAATCTTTCAAAATCAGGATTGATGTCGTCGGCGTTCCATTCTTCAATTTTGAGGAAAGGTTTCTTTGCCCACAATGCTTCCATGTCTTCCATAGACTGTTGTCTTTCTGTAACTTCTGATACAGAGCAAGCTTTTTTGTTTATCATGAGAAGTTTTGCGTGACGAGGACGGCAGTCGTTAGCGTTGCCGTGTACTGTCACCAAGACAGGGAATCCAGCTTTAACAGTTTCAACACCTCTTTCGAGACGTCTTTTGATGACTATTTCGTTTTCTGTCAATGACAAAAGTTCTTCGGCGTATGTTATTTGTGGTATCTCAAGTTTTTCTGCTATTTGAGGACCAACTTGGGCTGTGTCGCCGTCGATAGCTTGACGTCCTGAGAAAACGATATCTATTTTTCCTAATTTCTTTACTGCTGCCGACAATGCGTATGATGTAGCTAATGTATCGGAGCCTGCAAATCTCTTGTCGCTTACGACGAAACCGTTGTCGGCTCCGCGGAACATAGACTCGCGTATTATTTCTGCAGCGCGTGAAGGTCCCATTGTGATGATGGTGACCTTGACAGGCATTATGTCTTTAATAGCGTCTTTGCAAGCAAGTGCCATTTCAAGAGCCTTCAAATCGTCAGGGTTGAAGATCGCAGGCAAGGCGGCACGGTTGATAGTGCCGTCTTCTTTCATGGCATCTTTGCCAACATTATGTGTGTCGGGAACTTGTTTTGCCAACACAACAATTTGAAATTCTTTATTATTCATCTTTTTTTCTTGTGTCTTCAATTAATGCAAATGATAAACTACCTTTGGCGCAAAGCTTTCCGTTTACTGTTGCTTTGGCTTCACAGAAGTACATGTTGGCTCTTTGACCTGACAAGGTGGCTTCTACTTCAATGGTGTCGCCAGGAACTACTTGATGTTTGAAACGAACATTGTCGAGACCTGTATATAATGTTATCTTGTCTTTTAAGTCGTCGAGTATGAGAAGAGCGCATGACTGTCCCATGATTTCACATAAAATCACACCTGGAACTGTAGGCTGTCCTGGAAAGTGTCCTTTCAAGAAATATTCTTCACCTGTGACATGGTATTTTGAATGTACTACTTTGTTTTCATCGATGTTGATTTCATCTACGAGCAACATAGGCTCACGATGTGGTAAATAGTTTTTTAATTCTTCTCTTGTCATAATTATAAAGTTAAGAATTGTTAATCGTTAATTTTTCTTAAAGCGATACATGCGTTATGTCCGCCGAATCCTAATGATTCTGAGATTGCTATTGTTAAGTCAGCTTTTTGCGCTACGTTAGGAGTGTAATTTAAGTCGCAAGTCGGGTCAGTTTCTTTAAGTCCTATTGTTGGAGGAACGATGCCGTGATATAAAGACAATGCTGCTGCTATCACCTCAACGCCTCCTGCTGCTCCGAGCAAGTGACCTGTCATGGATTTTGTTGAATTGATGTAAGCCTTGCGTGCTTTTTCTTCACCGAGAGCTAATTTTATGGCTGCTGTCTCTGAACTGTCGTTGAGTGGTGTTCCTGTTCCATGAGTGTTGATATGGAGGACATCATTTTCGTTGAATTTTGCTTCTTCGAGAGCCATCTTGATAGCGCGTGCTGCTTGTATTCCTTCAGGGTGAGGTGCTGTGACGTGGTGTGCGTCACATGTGTTGCCGTAGCCGCATACTTCTGCATATATCTTAGCGCCACGTGCTTTGGCGTGTTCGTATTCTTCTAAGAGAATGATGCCTGCGCCTTCGCCTAATACGAAACCTGCACGACGTTGGTCGAAAGGCAATGATGCGGTTTTAGGGTCTTCTGAACGTGACAATGCTTTGCAGTTTGCGAAACCAGCTATGCTTATAGGGTTTACCGCAGCTTCACTGCCGCCTGTGATGATAGCATCGGCATAACCATGTTTTATGGCACGATATGCTTCACCTATTGAATGTGTTCCTGTTGCACAAGCTGTTACGATAGGTACGCATACGCCGCAAGCGTTATGACGAATAGCGATGTTGCCAGCTGCGATGTTAGAAATCATGCTTGGGATGAGAAGAGGAGAGACCCATTTAGCTCCTTGGTCTTTCCATTTAACAACTTCTTTGATGATGGTGTCGAAACCACCTTCGCCAGAACCAACATAAACGCCGAGACGTTCTGGATCAAAGCAGCCTTCGTTGCCTTTCATGGCTTCGATGGATGCTGCTAAAGCATAAATGGAGAACAAATCGTTGCGACGTGCGAAAGCTGCTTCAACGCCTAATGCTATAGGGTCGAAGTCTTTTACTTCAGCACCGATTTTGACAGGAAGATCTGTCGTGTCTATCTTTGTTATATAATCTATGCCGCAAACTCCGTTTACCAAATTGTTCCACAAAGTCTCGACATTATTACCAAGTGGGGTGATAGCACCCATTCCTGTTATAACTACTCTTTTTTCCATAATTTACCATTCTAAAATGCATGCTCCTGAAACGAAACCTGCTCCAAAAGCACTCA
>JAZQVL010000023.1:0-17754 GCA_045631805.1 Bacteroidales bacterium
GGGGACTTCTATAAATTCCCCGTTTAAATAATTTTTGACAGTAATAATTAAAACTTTTGCATGCTTTATGTTTTTTCTTGGAATCTTTTCGCCTTTCTTTCAATCACATAGCTCGCTATGCTCTTTCAAGAAAAACAAAAATCTTCTCAAAGAAAAATTCATAAATCATTTGCAAAGCAATTTATAGAAATCCCCTTATGAATAAAGAAGAAGCAAAAACCAAGATTTCTGAGTTGAGTGAAATCATTGAGAATCATAATTATAATTATTATATTTTAACTCAGCCGACAATAAGCGACTACGAATTCGATATGTTATTGAACGAGCTTATCGAACTCGAGAAACAATTTCCTGATTTGGTGCTCCCCGACTCTCCCACTCAGCGTGTCGGCGGAGATCTTACCAAAGAGTTCAAGACCGTAAAACATCGTTATCCGATGTTGTCTTTGTCTAATTCATATAATATTGATGAAGTCAAGGATTTTATTTCAAGGATAAAGAAAACCATAGAGGAAGATGTTGAGTTTGTGTGTGAATTGAAATTTGACGGTGTTTCAATAAGTCTTACTTACGAAAACGGATTGTTTGTCAAGGCAGTGACTCGCGGTGACGGAACGCAAGGCGATGATGTCACGACGAATATTAAAACTATTCGCAGCATTCCGCTTCGACTTAAAGGCGATTATCCTGATTTCTTCGAGATGCGAGGCGAGGTCATTATGCCTCACAGCAGTTTTAATAATATTAATGCGGAACGTGAAGAGCTTGGATTACAGCCATTCGCTAATCCGAGAAACGCCGCTGCTGGAACGATAAAATTGCAGGATTCAAAAGAAGTCGCGAAAAGAAAATTGGACGCTTTTTGTTATTTCATGATGATGGACGACGACAAAATGATTTTCAACACTCATTATGAAAGTCTTTCCGCCGCCAAACAATGGGGATTCAACGTGTCCAATTTCATGGCGATATGCAATGACGTTGACGACATCGAGGATTTTATCAATTATTGGGACGAGAAAAGAAAGGAATTGCCTTTCGACATAGACGGCATCGTGATAAAAGTAAACAATTTCAAACAAAGAGAGATTTTAGGTTTTACAGCGAAGTCGCCTCGTTGGGCAATTGCTTATAAATTTAAAGCCGAAGAAGCACATACAAAACTTCTAAGCGTGGATTTTCAAGTGGGAAGACACGGAACGATAACGCCTGTCGCCAACCTCGAGCCCGTACAACTCGCAGGAACAATAGTCAAAAGAGCAACACTTCATAACGCCGATTTTATCGAACAGCTTGACCTTCATTATGAAGATATTGTAAGCGTGGAGAAAGGCGGTGAAATAATCCCTAAAATCACTTCCGTTGACATGAAGTCGAGAAAAGACGGCAGCAGCAAAGTCACCTTTATTGAATTCTGTCCCGAATGCGGAACAAAACTCATTAAAGCAGAAGGCGAAACAGCTTGGTACTGCCCTAACACTCTTGGCTGTCCGCCTCAGATTAAAGGACGTATCGAACATTTCATAAGCAGAAAAGCGATGAATATCGAGAGTCTTGGCGAAGGCAAGGTGGAAGTGCTTTTCGACAATAATTTGATTAATGATTATTCCGATTTGTACAATCTTACCTACGACAAACTCTTCGGATTGGAGAAGATAATCGTAGTAGATGATGAAAATCAAGAAAATACGATTCGTAAGGTTAGTTTTAAGGAAAAGACCGCCAATAACATCATTGACGCTATAGAAAAATCGAAGAGTGTTCCTTTTGCGAGAGTGCTTTATGCTTTGGGGATTAAATATGTCGGCGAAACGACAGCGAAGCTTATAGCTAAGTCGATGGGGTCAATCGATAATATAATCAACGCCTCTTTGGAAGAGCTTACCGACATAGAAGAAGTTGGAGAAAAGATAGCTTTATCAATCAAGGAATTCTTCACTGATGAACGTAACATAAATATTATCAACAAGCTAAGAGAATCCGGACTTCAATTTGAGCAAGAGAAAAAGGAAGCAAATGGAAATCAGGTTTTATCAGGAATGAGTATCGTTGTGAGCGGTGTCTTTAACACAATGAGTCGTGACGAGATAAAACAACTTATCGAAGATTTAGGAGGCAAAAACGTTTCTTCAATTTCAAAGAAAACAAGCTTTGTCGTAGCCGGTGACAAAATGGGTCCGGAGAAAAGGAAAAAAGCCGAATCGCTTGGAATAGAGATAAAAAGCGAAGAAGATTTTCTGAAAATGATAGGAAATACCACATCCGACACAAACCCAACCGCCGGAACCCAAGGAGTATTGGAGTTTGAGTTTTGAGCAAGATTTTACACCATATAAATATCAAGTGCGGATGTAAATATCACAACATGAAATCAACAATCACCATTGCTGTCATGGCTTCTACTATAGGCATGACGCGAGGCACCACGCATACGTCGTGTCGGCCTTCTATGTCATAAACGACTTCATTGCCGTCAATATCGACAGTCTGCTGCGGCTGCATTATTGTAGGTATAGGTTTGAAAGCCACATTGAAATATATCTTTTCGCCGTTGCTTATCCCTCCTTGTATTCCGCCTGAATGGTTGGTCCTGGTTCTTATCTTGCCGTTGTCGTTGACAAATGCGTCGTTGCATTCGGAGCCTCGCATTGAGGCGGCATTGAATCCTTCGCCGTATTCAAAACCTTTAACGGCGTTGATGCTGAACATGGCTTGCGCCAATATGGCCTGTAATTTTCTGAAATGAGGTTCGCCGATTCCAATCGGCACATTGTCGATTTCCACTCTAACGACGGCGCCGACGGTATCTCTATCTTCCTTAACTTTTTGAAGAACGTCTTGTATTTCTTCATGAGTGAAAGAATCTTTTTTTATCTCGCCTATTTGTGTTACAAAAGAGTGTATTTCAATGTTTTGGGATGAGAGTATTTGTCTGGCGAGGCATCCAGCCACTACGCATGGCAGCAATGTGCGAGCCGAGCCTCTTCCGCCTCCACGGTAATCACGCAGTCCGTATTTCTGCTGATATGTAAAATCAGCATGTGAAGGGCGATAGATATTTTTGACGTTTTCATAATCCGAAGACTTGGCGTCTTCGTTTTCAACCATGAAAGCGATGGGAGTTCCTATTGTCTTTCCTTCGAAAATCCCCGACAGAAAAATCACTTTGTCTGACTCTTTTCTTTGAGAGCTCGTTGAAGTGGAGGCTGTTTTTCTTTTTCTCAACTCCTCCTCTATCATGTTAAAATCTATTAACAATCCGGCAGGACAGCCGTCAATGACACCGCCAATAGCCGTTCCGTGCGATTCTCCAAATGTCGTGAGACAGAATTTAGTTCCCAATGTGTTTGCTCCCATATCAAATAAAAAAAGCTGCACATTTTTCAGTGCAGCTTCGTAAAATTTATTACTGCTCGTTTAAGATTTTCAATTTAGCTTCTAAGACTTTAACATCATTTTTAGCTCTGTTGATTTTCTTTTCATATTCAGCTCTCATCAATTCTGACTGTTTGCTGTTTGAGAAGAATCCTATGTTGTTTTCCAAAACGATGATTTCTTCACGTAATTTAGTAATCTTGTTTGTCAAGATGTTACGTTCTCTTCTAACCTTGTCGCGTGATTCTGGATCATCTTTCAATCCTTCTACCATGTTACGATATTCGGCTGTTGAGATTTCATTTTGAGTTATCTTCATCTTTTCAAACAAAGCATCGATTGACTTACGATATTCGTCTTGTGTTGCGTCTTTATATTTCATTGGCACATAACCGATAGCCATCCATTCTCTTTGGAAAGCTTTGATAGCTTCCATGTTTTCAGAACGATTAGATGTGATTTCGTATGCCTTAATGCGTTCGAGAAGTTCTCTCTTCAGTCTGAGGTTTTCATCTTCAACACCTTTAATTCCGCTGAAGTGTTCTGACTTGCTTGTGAAGAATGTGTCGCATGCTGAACGGAAGCGTTTCCATATCTTGTCGGAATGACGTTTTGGAACTGGACCGATCTTCTTCCATTCTTCTTGAAGTTTCTTGATTTGGTCAGTAGCTTTTTTCCATTCTTTGCTTTCAGCTATAGCCTCTGCTTCAACGCAAAGCTGGATTTTTCTGTTGTAGTTGTCTATTTGTTGTTCTTTAAGCTTGCTGAAGAATTCTTTCTTGTTGCTGAAGAACATGTCCATAGAACCTTTGAAACGATTCCATATATCATCGTTTTGTTTCTTTTGAGCTGGACCGATAGACTTCCAAACTTTGAAGAGTTCGTTTACTTCGTTAGATTTCTTTTGCCATGCGCCGATGCTGTTGATATTGTCGTTCAACAATTCTTCAATCTTTTCGCATATAGCCACTTTGGCATCTAAGTTAGCTTGTTGTTCGTCTTGAATCTTTGAATAATGTTCACGACGGATTTGGTTGATTTTATCTGTAGTGTTTTTGAAACGTTCCCAGATTTCATCTTTCTTTTCTTGTGGAACTGGGCCTATTTCTTTCCACTCGTCATGATATTTCTGTAATAATTTGAAAGCTTTTGTCACTGATTTTTCAAGAAGGAGTTCTTCTGTCTTTTCACACAATTCGATTTTAGCTTCCAAGTTTTTCTTGAGGTCTAAATCACGTAATTCACGATTGATTTTAACTTTGTCGTAGAATTTTTCAATAAGGAAATGATAATTGTTCCATAAGTTTGTGATTTCGCCAGCTGGAACTTGACCTATTTCTTTCCACTTGTCTTGAAGTACGCGGAATTCGTCGTATGTCTTCTTTAATGTTTCTTCTGAATTGATAAGTTGCTTGAGTTCTTCAAGGATAGCGTTCTTTTGTTGAAGATTAGCTAATTTTTGTTCTTCGAGAGATTCGTTGAATTTATTCTTGTTGTCTCTGAAAATATTGAAAGCAGCTCTGAATCTTATTTCGAGTGGGTCTTCAACATGTTCGTAGTTTTCTTTGTCACCGCCATCCAAAATGAATTGCTCCATTTCTTGGTCTCTTTCTTCTTTACATATTCTCAAGAAGTTAGATTTAATAGAAACAACCTTGTCTTTTATTTTTACTACGTCCGTATCTTGTACTGTCTCTTCCAATATTTCAATCAATTGCAATTTGTTGCAACTTGAGAAATCATATTCTGTTTCAGTTTCTTCTTCATCATCTTCACCCATTTCGAGATTTAAATCATTATCGATGTCTTCAACAACTTCAACATGTTTTGTCTCTTCCATAGGATTCTCATCTGTCGCATTTACTTCTGTTTGGACAGCTTCAGGCATAATGTTAAGCTCTTCAGGCTTTACCATTTCATTACGTTCGTTAGTATTCATATTTAAATAATTTTAATTCTCCATCCCTTACGAGATTTCGATTGGTGTTGATAACTAATGAATTGCTTGACTTTATCTCAAAACAATCCCTTTACTTTTATTCGTTTGCAAAGATAAAAATTATTTAATGTAAAGCGAAGAAAACTACAAAAAAAATTAGGAAATTTTCAGCCACTTCCACCACATTCTATAAAGTATAAACTTTGTCTGGGCGTTCCGGCTCCGCCGTCGGGCTTTCCGCTATATCTTTGCTCGCTCCGCTCGCAAAGGATGCCGCTTCAATCCCTAACGCAGGGCGAATTTTAGAACTTTAGAGCTATAGAATTCTATAACTATAAAAATTATTAGAATCCCCTAAAACTCCTGAACTCCCAAAAGCCGCACGGCGGTGCGGCTCTACGTGGGATACGATAATCCACAAAATTACACGAAACCACATGAAATGCTTTTTCCATTAAAAAAACCTATAATCCCTCTATTCCCTCTAATTCCTCTGTCCCTCTATTCCCTCTGTCCCTCTAATTCCTCTGTCCCTCTATTCCCTCTATTCCCTCTATTCCCTCTGTCCCTCTATTCCCTCTATTCCCTCTATTCCCTCTAATCCTGAATTCCTGAAATCCAAAAAAAAGAGCGCCACTTTCAACAGCAGCGCCCTATACTTGTAGTCTTGTGGTCTTGTAGTCTTCTTATTCAGCATCAAGTGCATTAGAAAGGTCAGCGATTATATCTTCAACATTTTCGATGCCCACAGCGAGACGAATCAAACCGTCGGTGATACCAGCGCTTTCACGAGCTTCCTTGCTGAGTTTTGAGTGTGTCATGCTTGCTGGATGTTGAATCAATGTCTCGATTCCGCCTAACGATACAGCCAACAATGCAAGATGTACGTTATTCATCATTTTCTTGCCTGCTTCCAAGCCGCCTTTGAGGCTGAACGCAATAGTTGAACCTGCGCCTTTCATCTGACGTTGCGCCAACTCATATTGTGGATGTGATTTCAAACCTGGATAAAGCACCCATTCTACTTTTGGATGATTTTCAAGGAATTCAGCAACTTTCATTGCGTTTTCCTGCGCTCTTTCCATACGGATTGGCAATGTCTTCAAACCACGACGTGTCAACCATGCTTGATGTGGGTCCATGTTGAATCCGATGTTAACCATGATTGAACGTAATTTTGTGTAGTTTTGTTTTTCTTTTGCAACAACAATACCGCCTACGATGTCAGCATGTCCGTTGATGAATTTTGTGATTGAATGTAAAACGACATCAGCGCCAAGTGCCAATGGTTGTTGTAAATATGGACTGCAGAATGTGTTGTCAACACAGACTGGAATATTGTGTTCGTGAGCTAATTTGCATATCGCTTCAATGTCCATGATTCCCATTGTTGGGTTGGCTGGAGTTTCAAGATAAATCAAAGCTGTGTTTTCTCTGATGGCGTTTTTAACGTTCTCGACGTCAGTAGCATCGACAAAAGTTGATTCGACACCGAATTTTGGATATATCGATTCCATAACGCCTCTTGATGGTCCATATAATGAATTGTGTGCAACTAAGTGTTTGCCTTGTGACAAGAACGCCATGTAAACAGTATTAACAGCAGCCATGCCTGAGCTGACAGCGACACCGCCGTAACCGCCTTCTAATGAAGCGACTGCGTCTTCTAATTCTGTAATGGTTGGATTGCCAATACGTGTATAAATATATCCGTTTTCTTCGCCTGAGAAACAACGTGCTCCATGATCAGCGTCATTGAAACGGAATGTTGATGTCTGGAAAATCGGAGTCACAGCACTGCCTAAACAGTCGATGGCACCTGCGTGAACTGCTTTTGAACCAAAGCCCATGTTTTCATCGTTATGCATGATATTCAATATTTTAAGTTAATTTTCAAGTTTTAAAAGTGTTAAGTGCAAAATTATATTATTTTTGTCTTTCACACAAATTTAAATTTGTAAATTTGTAGTCATTCAATATTATTTCGATGGAAAATTTAAAATCAATAAAAGAATCTATTATCAATTTGATAAATAGCACTTTATCAGAAAATATACTTGATATTGTGATGTTGCCGGCATCAGGCTCGTCGCGCGTCTATTTTAGAATATTCACAGAAAACAAAACTTTAATAGCGACATATAATTCCAACATAGAGGAAAACAATGCGTTTTTCACTTTTACCAAACATTTCAGAAATATAAATCTTCCTGTGCCTGAGCTGATTGCAATTAGCGATGATAAATGCTGTTATCTGCAATCTGATTTCGGAGATGTTTCTTTATTCGATTATGTTAAGAAATGTGTGAAAAACAATGATTATGACGAGGAAACTATAAGTCTTTATAAACAATCTATTGATAATCTTATTGATTTTCAGACAAAAGGAAATGAAAACATAGATTATTCTGTGGCTTATCCTACCCCTTCTTTCGATAAAAATTCCATCATCGACGACCTTAATTATTTCAAATATTACTTCTTGAAAGTCAATGAAGAAATTGCCTTTAACGAAACAAGATTAAATGCTGACTTTCTAAAACTTGCAAATTACGCCATGGAAGCTCCTTCTGATTTTTTCATGTATCGTGATTTTCAGTCAAGGAATATTATGGTGAAAGACTGTCACACTTATTTCATTGACTATCAAGGCGGAAGAAAAGGACCTTTGCAATACGACCTCGTTTCTCTTTTATACCAAGTCAAGGCTCAATTAAATGAAAGTCATAGAAATGAATTGCTTCTGCATTATAAGAAAAAATTAAGCAATTATTTGAACCTTGAAGAAATCCATTTTGACAAATATTATAATTCTTTTGTTTTGTTAAGATTATTGCAAGTTCTTGGTGCATACGGCTTTAGAGGTTTGATTCAAAAGAAACAGCATTTTATGGAAAGTATTCCTTTCGCATTGAAAGAGTTAATATCATTAAGGAAAGAGCTTGATTTTCCATTTGAAATGAAAGAGTTGTTCGGCGTTTTGAATCAAATGGATTTATTATTAAATAAATACGAACATCTTGATAATGAGAAATTAACGGTAGTCGTAAATAGTTTTTCATATAAAAACGGCGGTATTCCTGAGGACAGAAGCGGTAACGGCGGAGGTTTCGTTTTTGATTGCCGAGCCTTGCCAAATCCGGGACGTTATGAGAAATATAAAAAACTTACAGGGGAAGATGCTGAGGTTCAAGAATTTTTGAATGAAAAAGATGAAGTTCATCGTTTCTTTGATACAGCTCAATCTATCATTTGTCAATCTGTCGATAATTATTTGGAACGTGATTTCAAGAATTTATTTGTAAACTTCGGATGTACGGGCGGACAGCATCGCTCTGTTTTCTTTGCACAAAAAACCGCTAAGTTCTTACACGAGAAATATCCGAACATAAAAGTCATTTTAAATCACGTTGTCCAACACAAAAATTACGTTTATGAAACAGAATGAAAGAAGAACAGCATTTATACTTGCCGCAGGACTTGGAACAAGACTTAAAGAACTAACATCAGAAAAGCCTAAGGCATTGGTTGAATTGAACAAACAACCATTACTTGAAGTTGTACTTGAAAATTTAATTTCTCAAAATTTTAACCATTTTGTAATCAATGTTCATCATTTTGCAGATAAAATAATTGAGTTTTTAAAGTCGAAAAATTATAAAAATGTCAAAATAGAAATTTCTGATGAAAGGGATTTTCTATATAACACTGGCGGCGGAATTTTAAAGGCTCTTCCCTATTTCAAAGACAGCAAGGCTGTTTTGATTCATAATGTCGATATAGTAACTGACATTGATTTCCAGGCCGTCTATGATGATTTTATCAAGTCTGAAGATGCAGCTTGGCTGTTGACGCAGGAACGTGACAACAAAAGGAAACTTGTCTTCGATAATAACGATTGTTATGTTGGAAGATATAATCTGGAAACTAATGAATATGATGGGGAAATCCCATTTAGAGATGATTTTAAACTAATGTCTTTCAGTGGATTGCATATAATTAAACCAGAATATTTCAATGATTTTGATTTGAATGCTTGTTATGTTTTTGACTTGTATAAAGATATTGCTAAAAGAGCTTCCGTGAAATCTAAGTGTATAAAATCAGGATATTGGTTTGATTTGGGAACACAGAAACAACTCGAAGAGGCCTCGGAATGGCTTCTTTCAAAAAAAAGCTTCATTTCCAGAATATCTGATTATATAGCTGAAAACTATGATCTTACGAAAGATTTGTTGACGATTATATTCCCAAACAAACGTGCAGCCTTAGAATTAAGAAAGGAACTTGAAAAAGTTAAAAAAAATATATGGCTTCCTAATATTATTTCAATTCAAGAAGCTATGTCGATGTGGAGTAGAATGCAACTTCTTGATAATATTGATGTTACATTCGAGTTGCTAAAGATTCTGAATGACAATGAACTTTTGGCGGATAACAACTTATTCGGACTCGCGTCTCAAATGGCGAAAGATTTTGATGAGATAGACCAATATAAAGTCTGTGCAAAAGACATTTTCGAATATGTTAAGGACGCAAAAGAGGCTGATACATGGAGTCCAAGCGAAGCTCTATCAGAGACGGAGAAACGTTATTTGGCTTTCTTTGCTTCTCTTTACAAATACTATAACAAATTAAGAGATACTTTGAAAGCAAATGATTCTGGTTATTATGGCATGATAACCAGAATGTTGTCCGATATGAATGATGATGAACTTGTTAAAACTGTTGAAAGTGACAAGATTATTTTTGCTGGCTTCAACGCCATGACGGCAACGGAGGAAGATATTATCGTAAGACTTGAAAGAAATGGCAAGGCTGTGATACTCTGGGATTTGGATAAATATTATTTTGAAGATACAAAACAAGAAGCGGGATTGTTTGCTCGTAATTTTTTGGATAAGCATACCAATATTGCAAGAAATTATATCTGCGATAATTTTAATGGCAAGAATATCAATATTATAGGTGTATCTGGTTCAACGGTGCAAGCTAATGCTCTAACGCTTCAATTAAATAAAGAAGATAAAAATACTAATCTAAAAGAAGTAGTTGTACTGTCAGATGAAACATTATTGTTGCCAGTATTGAATTCAATACCAACGTTATATGCGGATATTTTCGTTACAATGGGCTATCCGTATTCAAAAACAATATTGCATCAGTTTTTGAGTCATTTGTTTTCTTTTCAAACTAATATTAATGTTAAAGATGGCACTGTTTATTTTTGGGCGTTGAAAAGATTGCTGGAAACGGAATTGATAAAGATAATTTTTACAAATGAAGAGTTGTCTTCTTTGGAAAGTTGCATTAATATGCTTGTTAAGAAATCTACTTATTATTTGGAAATCAATTCTTTAAAAGACTATTTCGATAATAGGATACTGGAGTTTGTGTCATTGCTGTGTGAAAAATGGAGTTCTAGAAATTGTGTTGAAATAATCAAGGCAATATTGAAGTTTATAAATCTATGCACACTCGACGACAATCTTTTTGTAAAAAATCAGATAAGCATAGCTGGACGTATTATTAATAAGATTGAAAGACTTTCTTTGAAATACAAAGAACTTGTTAAAGTTGCTGATATTGAGATGCTTTATAAGCAGTCGGCAAACGAGATGAGTGTTAAATTGGAGAAAAATGATGAGTCTGAATCTGTATCGTCCAAAGCATTGCAAATAATGGGGCTTTTGGAAACAAGAAATCTGGATTTTGATGTGGTTCATATTCTTAGTGTAAACGAAGGTATTCTTCCACAGTCAAAAAGCGCCAACAGTCTGATACCGTTTGATATAAGGAAATATTATAAACTACCTATTTATAAAAACAAGCAAGCTGTTTATGCATATCACTTTTATAGACTGATGCAAAAAGCAAAAACGGTTAATATTTACTATAATACATTGTCAGATGGTATGGGTGAAGGAGAACCAAGTAGATTTATTCGCCAGATTTTACATGAAATGCCTGTTAAGCTCAATAATGTCAATATTATAGATACTGTCTATAAAAATCCGAATATTAGTGTTAAAAATAATGTCACGTTTAAAATCGCAAAAACAGACGAAATAATAGAGAAAATCGTAAAAAGGATTACAGGAAAAAATGCTGATGGTGAAATTATAGGCCTCTCTCCTACTTCAATTGCATGTTATCTCAAATGTCCGATGCAATTTTATTTGAAGTATATTGAGGATGTAAAAGAAAACACTCCTGAGGAGATGATACAGTCGAATGTTATTGGAAGTATCATCCACTCTACATTCGAAAATTTATATAATGAATTCTCTGACAATTATATAGATTACAATAGATATATAGAAATCGTTGAAAATAAATTGTCTGAAGCTTATCAAAAAGCGTTAGAAATAAATAATTTCCCTAACGGTTTGCCTGATAGTGGATTTAATTATCTGAGTAAAATCATGATAGATGAGCTTATCAACAATTTCATTGAGTATGAAAAAACGTTCTTGTCTAATGGTAATACATTAAAAGTGATAGGATTAGAAAAGAATTTGCATCATACGTTAAGAATTGATGGTTTGGATGTCAATCTGATTGGCTTTGCCGATAGAATAGATATGGCAAACGGCGAAACTATAAGGATTTTAGATTATAAAAGCGGCAGTGTGAAAGATAGTGATGTGGAAATTTCAAAAGATGTCAAAGAACTAAAAGAATTATCTGAAAAATCATTACAGCTGTTGATTTACAAATATTTGTATAAAAAGATGAATAAAAACATCGCTGTAGAAAACATCGAGCCAGCAATATTTGGACTGCTAAAAATGAACAAAGTGTTTTTCCCTCTCAAAAATTATAGCGACAGTTTCAATGACTATGAAGATGGAAAAGAAAACTTCATGAACATTTGCGACAATCTTTTCACAGAACTATTCGCAGAACTTTTGGACAAAGAAAAGCCATTTGAACAGACTGATAATAATTCTGATTGTAAATATTGCAGTTTCATTGATATTTGTAACAGAAACACTAAATCATTATTTTAAAATTAGTTATGTATTAGGTCTATATATACAGGCAAATGATCGCTATAACCGCCTTGGTATTTCGGTCCTATATATGTCCTGAATAATTTTTTGCCACCATAAGTTTCATCCTCGACAAACAGAAAGTCGTCATGGAATATGGTGGCAGAATTTTTTATGTAATGCAGTGATTCAGAATCATTATACAACGATTTGCTTATGATAATCTGATCAAATATCTGCCATCTGTATTGATGTTTTAATGTACCATCAAAACCAAGATTTTTCCCATTCGCAAAAAGATTTATCAATGTGTCGTTGTCAGAAAATATCTCTATAGGTTTCGCTGATAGTACATTCAAAATGCTGTTATCAAACGGAGTATCGTTAAAATCACCCATTATGATTATCTTTGGAATAGAGTTGTTAATCTTTATTAACGAATCGACCTTGTGTTTTAATAAACGAGCAGTCATCTCTCTAAGATGAATAGTCTCTTTTTCACCTCCGTAACGAGAACTCCAGTGATTTACGAAACAATGTATTGTATCGTTTTTTCTGTCATAGAATTTTGCATATAAAATATCTCGAGTTTTAAAATATTTATTGTCAGGACTTCTAACTTTAATTGCATCACTATTAATCAGTTGAAGTTTATCGGTAGAATACGCCAAAGCGACGTCAATTCCTCTCCTATCTTCACCTTCATAATGAATTATTCTATAATTATGTTTTTTCAAAGGAGTTTCCTGAAACAACATAGTTGTTACAAAAGTGTTTTCAACTTCGCAAATACCCAAAATTGCAAGAGATTCACCTTCTGAAAGAGACAAAATAGCCTTATACATATTATTACGTTTCTTGTAGAAACGGGAAACTGTCCAATGCTGTCCGCCATTTTCCGTAAACTCATTATAAGCACGAGTCGAATCAACGAAAGGATCAAAGAAATTCTCGAAATTCCAGAATGCTACCCTTATGCTGGCATTTTCCTGAGATTGCATTTCGCTATTTATAAACAGTTGAAATACAATAAATAACAACGGAAGTAACAATTTTGCTTTCATAATAAAAGGTTTCATTTTTAGTTTCGGAAGCAAAATTATAGATAATTTTTGGATTGAAAAAATTTTCTGAGTATCTTTGTTCACTTTTTAACGTAAATTAATGATGGATTCAATTTTTAGGCGAATTTTACTCATATTTTTTTTAACATTTGCACCTATCGCACTGATATCGCAAGTGAAAATTCGCATTGGAATTGAAAATTACGATGATAGCCTTTTTTACCTCCTGAAATATAAAAGTGACAAATCTTATTTAGTAATTGATACTAGTTCCATTTCATTTAATGACAAGGTTTTCAGAAGCAAAGATAATTATCAAGAAGGTATTTATGTTTTGGCTGATAGTAGGCAATGTCCTGTTTTTGAAATACTTATAGGCAAAGACCAAAAGTTCTCGATTAAGGTTGGTGATTTGACGAGAAACGACACATATATTATAAAAGGTGCCAAAGAGACTTCGACGTATTTTGATATTTACAATAAAACATATTATAACCAACTTTATATCAAAGCTTTAGAAAGCGAAATTGAGTATTTTCCAGAAAATGCAAGAAAAATTGATTCCATAAAATTGAATCACAATGAATATCTGGAATCGATAAAAATTAAAGATAGGAATTCATTTCTAAAAACATATATAGGATACAACAAGGAAATCATTGTCCCACAAGAATATAAGAACAAGTCCGAGCAATATATAATTGATCATTATTTTGATGACAAGAGTCTTAGCGACGTTCGTATCTTAAATACACGTCTGTTAAAGAATAAGTTAGACGATTATTTCAACAATTATTTGTCGAAACAAAGTACAAATGTTATTCTTCAAAAAATTGATTATCTAATAAATCGAACAACAGCTGGATATAGAGACATTCCTCAAAATCTACTCGATCATAATGTGAGAGATTATATCTTATGGTATTTATATTCCAAATATTTTGATAACGATATAATTTACACACACTTGTCAGACGTTTATTTTTCAAAATTAGAAATCAACAATTTAACGGAAAATATCAGAAGTGAGATTGTCAAGAGAGCCGATATATTAAGGAAAATTACCATTGGACGCCTCGCTCCTACTTTCACATATATTGATGATGAAGGAAATCAAATCGATTTATCGGAAATTGATAGTAAAAATACAATCCTATTTTTCTATAAACCTGATTGTCAGAAATGTATCAGAGAAAAACGTATTTTAGGATTGTTAAAGAACAGACAAAAAGATTTGACAATTTTATATATCAACATAAGCGAAGAAAATTATCATAATGTAAGTCAAGATATTGCAGTTCAATACGATATAAAGACTACACCAACGATATACATTTTAGATAAAGATAAAAGGATAATTGCAAAGAATATTAAAGCAGAAGATATTGAGTTTCATTTAATTAAAAGATAAAGACATGAGTTTTTTGAGTAAGGACACCATTTGCGCAATCGCAACAGCTTCAGGAACAGCAGCAGTTTCAATGATTAGAATGTCGGGAAAGGACAGCCATAAAATTGCAATTTCAAGATTTGTTAGAAAAAAACAATTAGCATTGCATGAAATCACTCCAAACAGAATGTATTATGGAGAATTTGCCGATATAAATAGTAAAATCATTGATGATGTGATGGTTACATTTTTCAAAGCACCACATTCATACACTGGTGAAGACTCTGTTGAGATTGTTTGTCATGGTTCGCCTTTCATTCAAAACAAGATTTTGGAGATTCTGATTCAGAGCGGAGCACGATTGGCAGAAGCAGGAGAATACACCATGAGAGCCTTTGTCAACAACAAAATGGACCTCACTCAGGCAGAAGCAGTTGCCGACCTCATCTCCTCACAAAACGAAGCAGAACACCGTGTCGCGATGAACCAACTCAAAGGTGGATTCTCAAAAGAGCTGCAAGTGCTGAGAAGCAAGCTCTTAGACCTCACCTCTTTGATGGAGCTCGAACTCGACTTCAGCGAAGAAGACGTAGAATTCGCGGATAGAACAAAACTCAATAACTTAGTTGACGAAGCTGCAGCTAAAATTCAGAAACTCACTGATTCTTTTAGACTTGGCAATACTATCAAAAGAGGCACTCCTGTTGCAATTGTAGGCGACACCAACGCAGGAAAGAGCACCTTGCTCAACGCCTTGCTCGGTGAAGAAAGAGCCATCGTTTCCGACATCGCAGGAACAACGCGCGACACCATTGAAGAGACATTGAATATCAGCGGAAAGACATTTAGGTTCATAGACACAGCAGGTATCAGAGAAACAGAAGATACTATTGAAAAAATCGGTATTGAACGCGCTTTCAAGAAGATTTCAGAAGCCGACATCGTATTAGGACTCCTCGATTTAAATCAAAGTGCAGACACATATTTCAAATCAGCCAACTTCATCATTGACAATGTCAACCTATTGAAACAAAAGCTGATATTGATATTCAACAAAGTCGATTTGAACAGTCAGGCGATGTGGATGGACTCAGAATACATCATAAACAACCTGCGTACTTCTATTGAGAGAAACATAGAAAACAACGGCGGCTATATGCTTGATGAGTACAAATACAGCATCACAGGACAAGACTGCTACGATATCAGAAACCTCATCAAATACGATTTCATCTCAGCCAAGAATGACGAAGATATTGAGAAGTTAAAGAGAGACATCGCATTCTACGGAAGAAACTTAGTCGTTGGCGAAAACGAGGTGTTAGTCACCAACTTACGACATTACGAAGCCCTGATAAAAGCTGCTGAATCATTGGCAAAGGTCAAGGAAGGATTAGATTTCGGCATCTCCACAGAGTTCGTCGCCCAAGACCTTAAGGAAGTCTTATACTATTTAGGAAGCATCACCGGTGAGATCAGCAGTAGCGATGTGCTTAATTCTATATTCGGCCGCTTTTGTATTGGTAAATGATTGATAATCTGTATATTATATTTATTACTATATTTAAATTGTATCCTTTGACATAATTATGAGAAATCTATTCTTTCTCCTATTTTTAATAACAAGCACATTTACGTTTGCACAAAATGTTGACTTAAGTTCCGTTGATGAATTTTTCAAAATAACAGATAAATTAAAAAATGGAGAAGAAATCAGTGATAATGACTGGAATAATTTTGAAAAATCAAAAGCTTACGCCATATTTACAAATAAATATATTATTGATATTGCAAAGTTATCTATACAAAATGTATTTGGCAGTTGTAACATAAATATTGATAATAGTAATAATTTATTAAAAACATTAGTTTTAGCAAACTATGAAGAAATAAACTATAATTACTCTTCACTAAAGACATTTCGTGATAATTATGATTTTGAATCGCTGATTTATAATGCTAAATCAAGACTACAATCTTTTTTGATGTGCGAATTGGATTCTTCTGTAGAATGGAAACCAGTGTATTTTTATTCTTAAGCAAAGATGGACAAGATAGAGATTCAGCCATCGTAATTGACTTAAATCTGATTTATAAAATGACCGAACAACAGAGAATTGACTTCATCGCACATGAGTTTTTCCATGTATATAGATCACATTTTGAGAATCATGATTTCAACTATGCAAATGACATATATTTTGCGCTTGATATGATTGCAAATGAAGGTATCGCTGACCAGATTGATAAATATAATATGAACTATGAGCAATATTATTCCACTGTGATAGGGTCTCAAGAACTCAAAGACGAATTCATAAACTTATATGAGAATGCCGAAAAAGATATAGAATATCTTCAAGATATTATAGTACAATATTCAAAGAACCAAATAGATAAAGAAACCTGTATCGACAAACTTCTTGAAATATATAAATATAACGGTCATGCTCTAGGCTTCTATATGTCAAATCAAATTATCATGGCCGGACTTAAAGATGAGATGATAAAAGAATTTTATAAACCATACGAATTCTATAGATTATATAGTTTAGCTTTATACAAAAACAAAGGCATTTCTTTGAATGATGATTTCCTTGGTTTTCTTAAAGAAGCAACTGGAGAGTTGGATTAACAAACAACTGATTGGGAGCTGGGGCTAAGGTTCTGGAACGTATGCGCCTTTTATGTCATAAATATAACCACCAATAATGAAGAGGCAGACAAATATATAGATTGTTTTAGTATTGTTGTCGGTAGCGAACTGATGTTGCAACTCCAAGACTTGACTATAGATTTTGTCAATCATAAAATTACAGTTCCATCTGTTGCTCCAAAACAAAGCCAAGTATGATCTGACCCCCAAAAGTTGGACGGATTAATAAAACAATTTACGTATAAAGAGTTCGGTATTGCACCGGACTCTTTCCTTTTAATTTTAATTTGATTCTATCGTTATTATAATAATGAATGTATTTTTTTAATTTATTT
>JAZQVL010000024.1:0-2030 GCA_045631805.1 Bacteroidales bacterium
AAATTCTACCCTCATTATCTTTCTCTATATGTTCACTAGTCAATGTTTTAATATCTATATAAGCTAATCCTGTAAAACAAGCAAATAAGAACATGTCTCTTGCACGTTCAAATCTTGGAATAGGAGTGTCAAAGTTTATTATCTTACGCAATTCTTCTTCATCAAGGAAATCTATCTCAACTGGCTCTCGCTCTATTTTGTACAAGGCAAATGGGTTAAATGTCATATAAGAGTTTACTACGGCAAAATTCACAATCTTCTTCAACAGCTTTAGATGTTTTGTAGCAGAATTTTGCGCCATACCTTTATCTTTAAGTAGAAAAGAATGAAAAGATTGTATGAAATTCTGATTTAATTCACGTAAATGTATGTCTTCTCTCTTGTACTTCTTCTTTATAAATTCCTTTAATAGACGTAATGTATAAACAGAAATCCAATATGTAGCTTTGGAGACATTTATTCCAACCATCTTTTCCTGCTCTTCATTGTGCATAACCATCACTTCTAATAGTGTCTTATCACTCAACTTCTCTATCCTACCCAAATAAGCGTCACGTAACAATGGAGCGGTAATTATGAAACCATTTTTGATGAGTTCAATTTCAAGTTCATAAATTTTATTACGCGCTTGGATTAGATAGCCATTAATTAGATTAGCATCCTTAGCTTTACTTTTAACTAACTGTTTCGTAATATTCCAATCATTGGCATTAGCGTACTTACCAGAGCTAAAATAAACTCTTTCTTTGTTTGCTGAAATTGAAATTTCAATTGGTGATTCACCCTTTTTGTTTTGCTTACTTTTCCTCAAAGAAAAGTGTACAATTGTGCAATGTTTTTCCATTTGTTTTTTGCATTAAAAATCAGGTGTAAATCACTATATATCTGCCTTTTAGAGCATTTTCTGCAGCCCACTTTTTATTGGGCTGCAAATGGGCTGCAAAAATTATCAGATTTTATGTCAAAATCATCAAGTTTCAAATTCATTAGTTAGGTGTAATTTGGCAGTTAAACTGAGATTTTCAACACATGTTAAAGCACAAATTATGGAAGCATTCAATTATATAAAATGTGCTAAAACATTGTAGCAAATTCTTCTTTTAACAGACCTTTCAATGAAAGAAACCCAATAAAAAAAGACTCCTGTAATCATCTAAGTTACAGGAGTCTATCTTATTATTTTGTTTGAATTACTTCTTGTTCAAGTAGAGGTCAGCTTGAACGGCGCAAGCTACTGTACAACCTACCATGGGGTTGTTACCGATACCGAGGAAGCCCATCATTTCTACGTGAGCGGGCACTGAAGATGAACCAGCGAACTGAGCATCTGAGTGCATACGACGGAGTGTGTGAGTCATACCGTAAGAAGCCGGACCTGCGGCCATGTTATCGGGGTGAAGTGTACGACCTGTACCGCCACCTGAAGCTACTGAGAAGTAGGGCTTACCAGCGAGTACGCGTTCCTTCTTGTAAGTGCCTGCTACGGGGTGCTGGAAGCGTGTGGGGTTAGTAGAGTTACCAGTGATTGATACGTCTACGTCTTCCTTCCAAAGGATTGATACACCTTCGCGAACATCGTCAGCACCATAGCAATTTACAGCTGCACGGGGGCCGTTGCTGTATGCGATGCGCTGTACTTCCTTGAGTTCAGCTGTGTAGTAGTCAAACTGAGTCTGAACATAAGTGAAGCCGTTGATACGTGAGATGATCATAGCTGCGTCCTTACCAAGACCGCAGAGGATGCAACGGAGGGGCTTATCAGCGGGTCTTGACTTGTTAGCCATCTGCGCAATCTTGATAGCACCTTCAGCAGCTGCGAATGATTCGTGACCAGCGAGGAATGCGAAGCACTTTGTTTCGGGAGAAAGGAGGCGAGCTGCGAGCTGACCGTGGCCAATACCTACCTTACGGTCGTCAGCAACTGAACCGGGTACGCAGAATGCCTGAAGGCCTTCGCCGATGTATTCAGCAGCCTGAACAGCGTCCTTTGCCTTTTCCTTAAGAGCAATAGCAGTACCTACTACGTAAGC
>JAZQVL010000025.1:0-4352 GCA_045631805.1 Bacteroidales bacterium
ACAAACACCACGGCGTTGTGGGCACGAATCCAAGGCAGGAGATTTACTCTTGTCTTCCAATTTTTGACGTCCCTTGCGGACTAATTGTTGAATCGTTGGCATTTCTTTTTCTTTAAATTACTAATTTTTATCCATTCAATAGGAAAAATTCCTTTAATTTTCTCTCAAATAGCCAAAAATTTCACTCTTTAAACAACATAGTTTCGGGAGTTACAGCCACGACAGTGACTTATTTTGCTAAACCCATTGCAAGCCCATAGAACTGATTTACATTCACTTACAATGTAGAAACCTCTAACGTTTAACTTATCAGGTCCCTTAACTATCTCATTCACAAAGTTAATTTTTCTAACTTTTTTCCGACTGCAAAGATACAACTTTTTCTTTAATTACCAACACTTTGTATATATTTTTTTTACTTTTTTTTACTTTTTATTTTTCCAACATATATTTCTATTTATTTTCATCTTATCTGCAGCAATTTGCAACAATACTGATATACCTATTATTTTATATTCAGACATCCAAATAATCAAAAAAAAATATTATTATTAAATATTATTTACCTATTATAATTCTCTTATTTTATTTAAATTTGCAAACAAATATAATTCACAGTGACAGATATTCTAAACGGTTTAAATGACCCTCAAAAGGAAGCAGTTACAACTATTGAGGGTCCGGTTATGGTTATTGCAGGTGCAGGTTCTGGAAAGACAAAGGCCCTCACCCATCGTATCGCATATATGATTCAAGAAGGAATCAACCCTTTCGCCATCATGGCTCTTACCTTTACCAACAAAGCGGCAAAGGAAATGAAAGAGCGTATCATGAAATTAGTTGATGCTCATTCTGCACGCAATGTATGGATGGGAACTTTCCACTCCATCTTCGCTCGCATCTTAAGAATAGAAGCTCAGCATCTCGGTTTCACTCCAGATTTCACAATATACGACACCGATGATTCCAAGCAACTAATCAATTCTATTTTAAAGGAACGTGAATTAGACACAAAAGCGTATCCTGCGAAATATATTCTTCATCGTATTTCAATGGCTAAATCTGCATTATATACTGCAGAAGATTATTGCAATAATTTTGATATACAACAACAAGACATCAGAGCCAACAAACCATTAATAGGAGAAATTTTCAAAAGCTACAACGCACGATTACAACGTGCCAATGCGATGGATTTTGACGATATATTATTTTATACAAATGTATTGCTTCGCGATTTTCCTGAAATTCTGTACAAATACCAAAATCGTTTTGAATACATTTTGGTTGACGAGTACCAAGACACTAACTATGCTCAATATCTTATAATAAGAAGAATTGCAGCTATGCGTGAAAACATTTGCGTAGTAGGAGACGATGCTCAAAGTATTTACGGTTTTCGCGGAGCGAACATTCAGAACATTTTGAATTTCAAAACCGACTATCCTGGACAAAGGCTGATTCGATTAGAACAAAATTACCGTTCGACAAAAACCATCGTCAACGCTGCCAATAGTGTAATTGAACATAACAAAGATCAAATCAAGAAAAAAGTTTGGTCAGACAAAGAAGAAGGCGATTTAATTACAGTTCTACGTGCCACATCTGATGGTGAAGAAGGGACACTTGTTGCCAATTCAATCTTTGGATACAAAATGTCGCAACAACTCAACAACAAAGATTTTGCGATATTATATAGAACGAACTCTCAATCACGTTCTTTAGAAGAAGCACTTAGAAAACAAAATATACCTTATAGAATATATGGAGGTCTTTCGTTCTATGACAGAAAAGAAGTAAAAGACCTCCTCGCCTACTTCCGTGTTGTCATCAATCCACATGATGAACAAGCTTTGCTTCGTATCATTAACTATCCAGCAAGAGGTATCGGCAAGACCACCATTGAACGTTTGATGGTTGTCGCAAACGAACGCCAAACAGGAATCTGGGATGTGATAGCTAACGACAACGAACCAATGCCACAAGATTTCAATAGCGGAACCGCTAACAAGTTGCGCAATTTTGCAACAATGATTAAGAGTTTTCAAACTCTTTTAGACAAACAAAACGCAATAGAGTTAGCAAAACATATCTGTAACACCGTTGGTATAATAAAAGATTTAAAAGAAGACGATACACCTGAAGGCGCAGCACGTGTTGACAATATTGAGGAGCTTCTTAATGCTATCATGGAATTTTCAGACAAACAAGTAGATGAAGTCACAGGTGAGCAAAACGAAGTCACTCTTAACAAATTCATGGAAGACGTTGCTCTTTTGAGCGACCAAGACAAAAAAGATGACGAAAATGCCGATTACGTTACTTTGATGACGATTCATAGTGCAAAAGGTTTAGAATTTCCATACGTTTACATTGTTGGACTTGAAGAAAACCTATTCCCTGGGATACAATCATTAAGTACGAGAGAAGAATTGGAGGAAGAGCGCCGCTTATTCTATGTAGCACTAACCCGTGCTGAGAAAAAATTAGTGTTGAGCTATGCTGAAAGTCGTTATCGCTGGGGCAACATGACATTAAGCGAGCCATCAAGATTTATTGACGAGATTGATGAATCATTAATAGAAAAGACAAGAAAAGCATCATTCAGAGGAACATCCAGTTTCAACGAAGGTTTTAATTTCAGCAATCCTTTTTCAAAGAATTTTCAATCAACAAGAGAATTTCAAAGGAAAAGCAGCAGCGGAAGTTCTACACCTTATATTAATAATAATGCACCGACGAATGCACCAAAGAATGATTCTTCAGAATTCTCATCTGCTACACCAGATGAAATTATCGAAGGCATAAGAGTTTTACATCAAAAATTCGGACAAGGAACTGTTGCCAAAGTAGAAGGCGCTGGTCCTAACAAAAAAGCTACAGTTATTTTCGACGACTGCGGAAGTAAACAATTAATGCTTAAATTTGCAAAATTGAATATTTTGAAATAAAAACATTTCATCTACATTTTACGTTACTATTTTCACAACATAAAACTAATGGACAAAGAAGGTTTAAAATACAACACTGAGCGTGAAAAATTGATTATCTCTGAATACGGACGCAACATTCAGATAATGATTAAACATCTTTTAGAAATAGAAGACAGAGAGAAAAGAACTGAAGCTGCTCATTTTATCGTGAGCGTCATGGCACAGATGAATCCGCAAGTTAAAGAATCTAATGACTATATCCACAAGTTATGGGATCATCTTTATATAATATCAGAACACAAATTAGACGTCGACGGTCCTTTCGACCCTCCACAACAAGAAGGTTTCGTTGCAAAACCTGAGCACGTCGGCTACCAAAAACGCGACATCAAGCAAGGTCACTACGGATATTACATAAAAGAATTGATAAAGAAAATTGAGGAAATAGAAGAAGGTCCAAAGAGAGAAGCTCTCCTGCTCTCAGTTGCAAACCAGATGAAAAGAGATTATCTCAACTGGAATCGCGAGACTGTTAACGACTTATTGATTCTCGATGATTTATACAAATTATCTGACGAGAAATTCGCCATGCCGATGGAGACAAAGCTAACTCCAACAAACGAGATATTAAATAAGATGCCATCACCACAGCCACAGCAAATGGCCAAGAAGAAAAAGGCTACCAACAACAAAAAACAACAGTCTGCCAAGAAACAGCCGAACCCTAACAGACCAAACAAGAAGAATTGAAACAAGCTGTCAGCTATCAGCTAATAGCTTATAATTCAATTTTTTCAATATATGAAATAAAACAATGGAGGGCATCTCTTCTTTTCGTAACGAAATAGAGATACCCTTTATTTTTAATGTCAACAGACAACGGTCAACGGACAACAGACTTTGGGTATGCATTTTCTCTCGCAGAGACGCAGAGAAACGCAAAGTTCATTATTCCTTTTTGAGACGTGTCAATGCGTGTTCATTTTTATGGTTACATTGATGCGCGTCTCTACTCCTATTCATTCAATAGCTACTTCATATAACCTCTTGTTTCTGGAATTATCATCGGCAAACAAGAAATAAGCCTTACCACCGTGGATTCTCAGATTCTCGATGAAAGGGAATCCTCCCAAGACAGAAACGGTTTCTGCCGTTCCTTTTTCAATATTAATTTTCTTTATCGTCGTGATTCCATCTTCCACGAATGTGGTATAGAACGTAGAAGTCGCTTCATCAAGAATGACTTTCTTATTCCATTTCTGAATCACTTTCATCTTGCCGCTCCAATGTTTGTATTTATGGAATCCAAGAGGATTCTCTTCTATCTGTTTTCCAAGATGATTATATATTATAGACTTATCTTCACTGAATGAGAATAATACCAAAGTACTATCGGTCTTAAATATCGGATTATAAATC
>JAZQVL010000026.1:0-8844 GCA_045631805.1 Bacteroidales bacterium
GCAGCTTTGTTATCAGCAGCAGCATTGGTTTTACAACCATTCCAAGAAGCAAATGTCAATAACGAAAAAATGATGAACATCTTGCAAGCAGCTGACGTAAACGTTGAAGGTGCAAATATTCAAGAGCTCTTCAATAAAGACTGCGCTAAGATGATGCTCGTAAATGGTAAAGGTGAAGTTGTTAAAGAAACAACAGAAAACTACCAAAAATTTGAAGCTTTCACAATGAATTTGAAAGACGAACTCTACAAGAGAGATAACGGACAAGATTTCGTATTGCCAATTATCGTTATTAATAATGGTAAGGAAATCGTCAACGTTCTTCCACTTCAAGGTGCTGGTCTTTGGGGACCTATCTGGGGTTACATCGGTATGACATCAGACTTCCAAAATGTTGTCGGCGTTGTTTTTGACCACAAGTCAGAAACTCCAGGTTTAGGTGCTGAAATCACAACAGAAGGTTTCAGAAGCCAATTCCAAGGCAAGACAATCTTCAGCGATGGCAAATTCGTATCTATAGATGTTGTTAAAGGCGGTGTTGCTAAATTATCAGCTGACCTTCAAAAACATTCAGTCGATGCTATCAGCGGTGGTACTATAACTTCACAAGGAGTTAATAATATGATTGAAAATGTGTTAGGATCTTATTTACCTTATATTGAAAAACAATGAGTAAGAATTTAGAACTTTTAACAGCTCCATTACGCAAGGCAAATCCTGTCACAGTATTAATATTAGGTATTTGTTCTGCTCTCGCCGTAACAGCTAAGCTCAAACCGGCATTGGTAATGGCTCTTTCGGTAACAGTGGTTATTGCATTGTCAAACCTCGTTATCTCTTTATTAAGAAAAGGTATTCCTTCAAAGATACGTATCATCGTACAACTTATAGTTATTGCAACTTTAGTTATCCTCGTTGACCAATTCCTCAAGGCTTTCGTTTATGATGTAAGTAAACAGCTTTCAGTATTCGTAGGTCTTATCATCACCAACTGTATCGTTATGGGTCGTCTCGAAGCTTTCGCTATGGGTAACGGTCCATGGGAATCATTGTTAGATGGTATTGGCAACGGTCTCGGTTACGGTATTATTTTGGTTATCGTTGCTTTCTTCCGCGAACTCTTCGGTTCAGGAACATTGCTCGGTTTCCAAGTCATCCCTGAAGGTCTTTATAATTTCGGATATATGAACAACGGTCTTATGATTCTCCCTCCAATGGCATTGATCATTGTTGGTATTATCATGTGGCTTCAAAAACCAGAGGAGGATAAGAAATAATGGAATCATTAGGTATTTTCATCCGTTCGATATTTATCGACAATATGATATTTGCATATTTCTTGGGAATGTGCTCATATCTCGCAGTGTCTAAAAACGTTAAGACATCATTCGGTCTTGGTGTAGCAGTCGTTTTCGTTCTCGCTATCACAGTGCCTATCAACTATTTGTTAGATAAATTCGTTTTGTCAGCAGGCGCATTATCATGGATAAGCCCTAAATTCGCTGATGTCAACTTAGACTTCTTGACATTTATCCTTTTCATCGCTATCATCGCTTCTGTAGTTCAAATTCTTGAAATGGTGATAGAGAAATTCTCACCTGCATTGTATTCATCACTCGGTATCTTCTTGCCTCTTATCGCTGTTAACTGCGCTATCATGGGTGGCTGTCTCTTCATGCAAGAAAGAGACTTCACAACAGTAGGTCAGTCACTTTCTTACGGTTTAGGTTCTGGTCTCGGCTGGTTACTCGCTATCGTAGGTATTGCAGCTATCAGAGAGAAAATCAGATATTCTCATGTTCCTAAGTCATTGCAAGGTACAGGTATCGCTTTCATCATCACAGGTTTGATGGGCATCGCCTTCATGTCATTCCTCGGTATTACATTTAAATAATTATTGTTACAGTTAAAAAGAAAAAGAAATGAGCACTACATCTATTATTTTATTAAGTATTGCAGTATTCTTGGTCGTTGTCTTGATTCCTGTAATAGTATTAGTTTTTGTAAGAAAGAAACTTGCTCCACAAGGTAAAGTTAAAATCAATATCAACGGTGAGAAAGAAATCGAAGTAGAACCAGGCAACTCATTGCTTGGCACTTTAGCTAACGAACAAATATTCCTTCCATCAGCATGTGGCGGTGGCGGTAGCTGCGGTATGTGTCGTTGCCAAGTTCTCGAAGGCGGCGGTACAATCCTTCCTACTGAAACAGGCTTCTTCAGCAGAAAAGAACAACAAGACAACTGGAGACTCGGTTGTCAAGTGAAAGTTCGCGAAGACATGAAAATCAAAATCAACCCACAAATCTTCGGTATCAAGAAGTGGGAATGTGAAGTTGTAAGCAACAGAAACGTCGCTACTTTCATCAAGGAATTCGTCGTTAAACTTCCAGAAGGCGAACACCTCAAGTTCTTATCAGGCGGTTACATCCAAATCGACGTTCCTGCTATTGACGTCAACTACAAAGACATCGACGTTGATGAAGAATACAGAGCAGACTGGGAAAAATTCGGTATGTTCGACCTCGTCATGCATAACCCTGAGCCACAGTTCAGAGCTTATTCAATGGCCAGTTACCCAGCTGAAGACAATATCATCATGCTCAACGTTCGTATCGCTACACCTCCATTCGACAGAGTTAACGGCGGCTTCATGAAAGTAAATCCAGGTGTCTGTTCATCATACATCTACTCATTGAAACCAGGCGACAAAGTCACTATCAGCGGTCCTTACGGTGAGTTCCACATCAAAGACACAAAACGCGAAATCATCTTCATCGGTGGTGGTGCTGGTATGGCTCCAATGCGTTCACACATCTTAGATTTATTCCTTACAAAACATACCGACAGAAAAGTATCTTACTGGTACGGCGGTCGTTCATTACGCGAGTTATTCTATATAGAAGACTTCAGAAAGATTGAAGAAGAAAATCCAAACTTCAAATTCAATATCGCTCTTTCTGCTCCGCTTCCTGAAGATAACTGGACAGGTTATGTCGGTAACATCCACGAAGTATTGTTAGAAAACTATCTTAAGAATCATAGCGAACCAGAAGAAATTGAATATTATCTCTGCGGACCTCCAATGATGACAGCAGCTGTCTTGAAGATGCTCGACAGTCTCGGCGTTCCAAAAGAAATGATTTCATTCGACGACTTCGGCGGATAAATGTATATGTAGGGACGTGGCTTGCCGCGTCCCTGACAAAACCAAGGATGCGGCAAGCCGCGTCCCTACAAAAACGGAATAAAAATCTAAAAACAACAACAATTAAAATTTAAAATGAGTCAATCAATTAACAAAAGTGCAGTCATTAAAACAACTGTTGCAGCACTTGTGGCTTTAGTGTTATGGATACTTCCTACATCAGTATTAGGATTACCAGACATTTCTCCAGTTGAACATCGTGTCATTGCTGTGTTCGCATTAGCTTTGATATTATGGTTCACAGAAGCTATCCCATCATGGAAGACATCAATATTAATTATTGTAGTTCTCCTTTTAATATGTTCAGATCAGGCACTTGTCTTTTTGCAGACAGGCGGCAAAGAAGCTTTCAAAGAAATAGCTCTTTCACA
This sequence comes from Bacteroidales bacterium, assembly GCA_045631805.1. Lineage (GTDB taxonomy): Bacteria > Bacteroidota > Bacteroidia > Bacteroidales > F082 > Limimorpha. Next base: position 3,578 of record JAZQVL010000026.1, read on the forward strand.
CAAGACCATCATGGGTTCTTTCGCTGATCCAACAATCATGCTCTTCTTAGGCGGTTTCGTTATTGCAATCATGGCATCTAAAATGGGTATCGACGCTCAGCTCGCAAGAGTTTTGTTGAAACCATTTGGAACACAATCTAAAATGGTTCTCTTAGGATTCTTAATGGTTACAGGCGTTTTCTCAATGTTTATCAGCAACACAGCGACAGCTGCTATGATGCTCACATTCATGGCTCCTGTATTGCGTCAGTTGCCTTCAAACAACAAAGGTAGAATCGCTCTTATCTTGGCTATCCCTATCGGTGCCAATATTGGCGGTATCGGTACACCTGTTGGTACACCTCCTAATGCTATCGCATTGAAATATTTGAACGAAAGCCTCGGATTCAACATCGGCTTCTTCGACTGGGCAATAGTAATGATGCCTTTTGTAATCGCTATGCTTTTATTATCATGGGTCTTGCTTCTCAAGTTATTCCCATTCACTGAAAAGCATATTCATCTCAACATCGAAGGTAAAACAGCAGAAGGCGGACAACTCATCGTTTCTTACATAACAATAGGTTTGACAATCTTGTTATGGTTAACAGACAAGTTGACTGGCATCAATGCCAATACAGTTGCTTTGATTCCTATCGCTATTTTCTGCGTTGCAGGTTTATTTGGTAAAAAAGAACTCAAAGAAATCGATTGGGATGTTATCTGGTTGGTAGCAGGTGGTTTCGCACTTGGTACAGCATTAGATAAGTCAGGTCTCGCTAAACATTTGGTAGAAGCTATTCCATTCGGACAATGGTCACCATTAGTAGTTATAGTTGGTGCAGGTCTCGTATGCTGGTTCTTCTCAAACATCATCTCCAACACAGCAACAGCAGCTCTTATGATTCCTGTTATGGTTGCAGTTGGTACAGGTATGGGCAGCGTCCTCGAACCTTATGGCGGTATCTTAACACTTATCTTAGGCGTTACATTGTCAGCATCACTCGCTATGATATTGCCTGTAAGTACACCTCCAAATGCCATCGCTTTCAGTTCAGGCATGGTTGACGTAAAAGACATGCGTACTGTAGGTGTCATTGTAGGTGTAATAGGTCTTGCTTTGGCATTTACAATGCTTATCTTCGTTGGTAAAGCTGGCATTATGCTTTAATAATTAAAAAAAACATTAACATTAATAATAAATTTTATGGCAAACAAAGGTCTTTCATCAATTACAAAGAAATTGATCATGGCTATCACAGGTGGAGCTTTAGTATTCTTCCTCTTGTTCCATGGTTCAATGAACATTGTTGCAATCATCAGTGAAGAAGGTTACAACATGATTTGCGAATTCCTCGGCGCTAACTGGTATGCTTTAGTAGCAACAGCAGGTTTGGCTGCTCTTATGGTGTTCCACCTTATCTATGCTTTCGTTTTATCATTACAGAACTACAGAGCACGTGGTAAACAACGTTACGCTGTAGTTGAAAAACAAGAAGGCGTATCATGGGCTTCAAAGAACATGCTCGTTATCGGTGTTATTGTTCTTCTCGGCTTAGGCTTACACTTATTCAACTTCTGGGCACAAATGCAATTGCCAGAAGTATTACACAAATTAGGTCTCGAAAGAGACATTACACATGCTGCTGATGGTGTTTATCATATCAAAAACACATTTGCATGTGCTGGATACTCTATTGCTTACTTAGTATGGTTAGCATTCTTGTGGTTCCACCTCACACACGGCGTAGCAAGCGTTATGCAATCAATTGGTTGGAACAACCACGTATGGCAAAACAGAATCGAAGTTATCGGTAAAATAGTTGCCGCTATCATCGTTGCTTTATTTGCTGTTGTAGTATTATATTATTGGTTAATTGTTGGTTAATAGGATATTATTATGAAAGAATTAAATTCTAAGATACCTGCAGGTCCTTTGTCAGAAAAATGGACAAACTATAAAGCTCACCAAAACTTGGTGAATCCTGCTAACAAGAGAAAATTAGACATCATCGTCATCGGTACAGGTTTGGCTGGTGCTTCAGCAGCAGCTTCATTCGGTGAAATGGGCTTCAATGTAAAAGTGTTCTGTATCCAAGACAGTCCACGTCGTGCTCACAGTATCGCTGCACAAGGTGGTATCAACGCTGCTAAGAACTATCCTAACGATGGTGACAGCGTATATCGTCTTTTCTACGATACAATCAAAGGCGGTGACTACCGTGCACGTGAAGCTAACGTCTATCGTTTGGCAGAATTAAGTAATAATATCATCGACCAATGCGTTGCTCAAGGCGTTCCTTTCGCACGTGAATACGGCGGATTATTAGCTAACCGTTCATTCGGTGGTGCTCAAGTATCCCGAACATTCTATGCTCGCGGTCAAACCGGACAACAACTCCTCCTCGGTGCTTACGGCGCTTTGTCAAAAGAAATAGAAAGAGGTACAGTTAAGATGTATGCTCGTCGCGAAATGATGGACGTCGTTCTCGTTGACGGTCGCGCTCGCGGTGTCATCATGCGTAACTTAGTAACAGGCGAACTCGAACGTTACGCAGCTCACGCTGTTGTTATCGCTTCAGGTGGTTACGGTCGTGTATTCTTCCTTTCAACAAACGCTATGTCATCAAACGGTTCAGCTGAATGGCAAGCTTACAAGAAAGGTGCTATGATGGCTAACCCTTGTTTCACACAAATCCACCCAACATGTATCCCAGTTCACGGCGACTACCAATCAAAACTTACTCTTATGAGTGAAAGTCTCCGTAACGACGGTCGTATCTGGGTTCCTAAAAATGAAAAAGTAGCTGAAAGATTACGTAAAGGCGAAATCAAAGCTAAAGACGTTGCTGAAGAAGAAAGAGATTACTACCTCGAAAGAAGATACCCAGCTTTCGGTAACCTCGTTCCTCGTGACGTTGCTTCACGCGCAGCTAAAGAAAGATGCGACGCTGGTTTCGGCGTTAACAATACAGGTCTCGCTGTTTACTTAGACTTCAAAGAAGCTATCGGCCGCTTAGGTCAAAAAGTCGTTGAAGAAAAATACGGTAACCTCTTCGAAATGTACGAACGTATCGTTGACGACAATCCATACGAAACACCAATGATGATTTATCCAGCTGTTCACTACACAATGGGTGGTCTTTGGGTTGACTATGAATTACAGACAACAATCCCAGGTTTGTTCGCAGCAGGTGAAGCTAACTTCTCTGACCACGGTGCTAACCGTCTCGGCGCTTCAGCTTTGATGCAAGGTCTTTCAGATGGTTATTTCATCTTGCCTTACACAATGCAAAATTACCTCTCAGACCAAATCGGTGTTCCACGCTTCAATCCAGACGCTCCAGAATTTATGGAAGCTGAAAAACAAATCCGTGAAAAGATCAACAGACTCATGGCTATCAACGGTAAACAAACAGTTGATTCAATCCACCGTCGCTTAGGTCTTATCATGTGGAACAAAGTCGGTATGGCTCGTAACGAACAAGGCTTGAAAGAAGCTATCGAAGAAATCAAGGCATTACGTAAAGAGTTCTGGCAAGACGTTAAAGTCCCTGCTACATCAGGCGGCATGAACAACGAACTTGAAAAAGCTCTTAGAGTAGCTGACTTCTTGGAAATGGGCGAACTCATGGCACGCGACGCTCTCATGCGTAACGAATCATGCGGCGGTCACTTCCGTGAAGAATTCCAAACTCCTGACGGCGAAGCAATGCGTAACGACGCTGAATACAGCTTCGTAGCAGCTTACGAATACCAAGGTCCTGATGCAGAACCTGTATTATATAAAGAAGAACTCAAGTTCGAAAATGTCGAGGTTAAACAAAGAAACTATAAATAATTTTGCACTATGTTGAATTTAAAGTTAAAAATCTGGAGACAGAAAAATAATATAGACAAAGGTCGCTTCGTAGAATATAACGTTGATAATATTCCTGAAGAAGCTTCATTCCTCGAGATGCTCGACATCTTGAACGAAAGACTCGTCTTGCAAGGTGAAGACCCTGTTACATTCGATCACGACTGCCGCGAAGGTATCTGCGGTGCTTGCGGTTTGTATATCAACGGTCACCCTCACGGAAAATATAAAAACACCACAACTTGCCAACTTCACATGCGTAAGTTCAAAAACGGTGAAACAATCACTATCGAACCATGGCGCTCTGAAGCTTTCCCTATCATCAAGGACTTGATGGTCGACCGCTCTGCTTTAGACAGACTCATCCAATCAGGCGGCTACGTATCAGTACGCACAGGTGGTGTGCCTGACGCTAACTCAACACCTATCAACAAACATGACGCTGACCTCTCTATGGACGCTGCTTCATGTATCGGTTGCGGTGCTTGCGTTGCAACATGTAAAAACGGTAGCGCAATGCTCTTCGTATCAGCTAAGTTCTCTCAACTCGCTTTGTTACCACAAGGTCAAGTTGAAACATACGAAAGAGTACAAAAAATGGTCGCAAGAATGGATGAACTCGGATTCGGTAACTGTTCAAACACTTACGCTTGTATGGCAGAATGTCCAAAAGGTATTTCTGTAACTAACATAGCTAGAATGAACAGACAATTCTTGGCAGCTAAGATTGCAGAACCTTTGAAAAAATAAGCTAACTTATTTTATAGAACTATAGAACTTTAAAATTCTAAATTCTATAGTTCTAGAGTTCAAAAAAAGACGCGAAAGCGTCTTTTTTTGTTGTCGATAATAAGAAAATGTTGAAATAATAAGTCGATACGGATAAATATATGACTATGTTGTATGGAGTATGATTTTTTCCATCTTTTTTTTAAAATATTTGAGAAAAAATTATTACCTTTGGAGTCGCAAAAGAAATTGTCAGCTATCAGCCATAAGATATTGATTACATACAAAGTCCGTTGATTGTTGATTGTTTATTATTGACGATTAAAACAAAAAAATATTAACATAAAAAATAAATATCATGGAATTACCATTTGCAGAATCATGGAAGATCAAGATGGTCGAACCTATCAAGAAAAGTACACGTGAAGAACGTGAACAATGGATGAAAGAAGCTCACTACAATTTGTTCAACTTAAAAGCTGATCAAGTTTATATCGACTGCTTAACAGACTCAGGTACTGGCGCTATGAGCGACCGTCAATGGGCTGCTATGATGATGGGCGATGAAAGCTACGCTGGTTCATCTTCATTCTTCCGTCTTAAAGAAGTTATCACACGCCTCACAGGCTTCGAATATGTTATCCCAACACACCAAGGCCGCGCTGCTGAAAATGTTCTCTTCAGCCACTTAGTAAAGAAC
>JAZQVL010000027.1:0-65667 GCA_045631805.1 Bacteroidales bacterium
ACGAATGGGTGGATGTTAGCGAATTCTGGCCAGCTCAAAGCGAACATTGATGTTGCTGAGTTGAGTTTCATTGTACATGAGCCGAGAGGAATCATAGCGCGGTTCAAGCTTAAGTCGCGGTCTTCCAATTGTTTCATATAACGCATCATGTCTGTTTCGCTGCGATATTTGAAGAATACTGGCTCTTGTAAGTATGCTGATGTACGTTGCATATCAGCAGCGATGCCGTTGAATGTGCCACATACTGTTGGGTTGCAAACAAAGTCTGTATGTTCTTTGCCGAGGACTTCACAAACGACAGCAACGATTTCGTTAACGTCAGCCAATGATGTTGTTTCGTCTAAGCTGATAGCGAAATGTTGTTTGTCGATGATACGGAAGTTCATCTGATGTTGAAGAGCTACTTCATTGACTTTGCATGTGCAGAAGCCTTCTGGCAATTCGAAATGTAAAGTATCGAAATAAGAGTCGTTAAGTTGTTTAACGCCATATTTTTGCATTTCTTTATCGAGGACGCAAGCCAATATATTAATGTGACGAGCGATTTCTCTGATACCTTCAGCACCGTGATAGATTGCATAGAATCCAGACATGATACCGAGGAGAGCTTGTGCTGTACAGATGTTAGATGTAGCTTTTTCGCGTTTGATATGTTGTTCACGTGTTTGTAATGCGAGACGGTAAGCAGGATTGCCGAGAGCGTCTTTTGAGATACCGATGATACGGCCTGGCATTTCACGTTTGTAAGCGTCTGTTGTTGCGAAGAAACCTGTGTGAGGACCGCCGAATGCCATTGGCAAACCGAAGCGTTGGCTTGAACCGACTACAGCGTCAGCTCCCCATTCACCTGGAGGTGTGATAAGAGCCAAGCTCATAAGGTCAGAAGCAACAGCTACTTGCATACCTTTTTCTTTCCATGCTTTTACATCTTCGCTATAATTGATGATACGTCCGTATTGGTTTGGACATTGTACTAAAATACCGAAATATTCTTCACCTGCGCTGAAGTTCTTGACATCGTCAACAACGACTTCAATATTCAAGTGATAAGCTCTTGTCTTGATAACGTCAATTGTATGTGGGAACACGTCGTTAGCAACGAAGAACTTGTTAACGCCAGCTTTCACTTGAGCGCGGCTACGGCTGTGCCAGAACATCAACATCGCTTCTGAAGCTGCTGTAGCTTCGTCTAACAATGAAGCGTTTGCCAATGGCATAGCAGTCATGTCGCTGATAACTGTCTGATAGTTCAAGAGAGCTTCGAGACGACCTTGTGAAATTTCAGCTTGATATGGAGTGTATGATGTGTACCAGCCTGGATTTTCAAGAATGTTACGTGTGATGACACCTGGAGTGATTACGTTGTAGTAACCCATACCGATATAGCTTCTGTAAATCTTATTCTTAGCGCCTAAAGCCTTAAGATTGCCATAACATTCATATTCGTTTAATCCTTTACCGATATTTAAACCTTCTGGAAGGCGAATATCAGAAGAAATAATCTCATCTATAAGTTGGTCTGTTGATTCAACGCCAATAACCTCAAGCATTTTCTTAACATCAGCTTCTGTTGGTCCATTGTGACGTTTAATGAAATTGTTGTTAATCATATTATTAGTTATTTAATGAAATACTTTTTTCTTGTTCCGCAAATTTAGTTTTTTTTTTCTTATTATTCTCACTTCTTAACAAAGAAAATTTATATTTTTGCGTAAAATTATCAATCATGAAAAAATTAGCTATATTTTTATTAGGTATATGTTTCTTTTTCGGTTCTTGCAAACCAAACGACAAGAACGAGATAAACTATGACGGTGAAAAATCAATTGAAATTGTTCTGTTAGAAGAATACGACTTAGGAGTGACTTCCGACAGTGAACTCACTTATTATTCTGACAATGAAATGGTCGTCACCGTAAACGAAAACGGCATCATAAAAGGCAAGAACGTTGGTGAAGCAAATGTCACAATTGAAAACTCAGTGAACAAAATCACCATAAAAGTCACAGTCAATATTTTTGAAGAACCTACCACCAACTTTGGCATTTCTCCAAAATCAATAGAAAAGATATACGGAACACCAAATTACAACTTCGGAGATACTATTTATAGATACGGCGGCGGTAATGACTGGTATTCTTACGCCGTATGGAAAATGGACTTCTTCTTCAAATATAATAGTTATTACGAATGTGACCTTTACATAAACTCCGACTTAGGCATTCGCATCAATCAATTTTTAAGCGACAACTACCATTATTATCAAACAATTACAGATACATTAGCTGAGAACGAGATTGTAACATTAGATTTATTCTTGAACGATTCCGACTTTGAAGATGCTTCTGTACTTGTCGGCAGACAAGAAAACGCTGGATTTTATAACGACATCTGTCTGTTCTACGTTCCTTTCGATTATGCGGACAAAAATGCTGTGAATAGGATTAGTTCTAAAAAGAGAAGTTTGAAAGAATAAAACAAAAATTAAAGGCGACCTCATGCGGTCGCCTATTTTTTTATTCATTTTCTTCTCTCTTGCTTTGACGTTTACGTTCAATCTCATCCAAGATAATCTTTCTCAAACGCAAGCTCTTAGGAGTGATTTCGAGATATTCATCGTCTCTAATCATTTCCATATATTCTTCCAATGAGAATCGTTTTGGCGGAATAAGAACGATTTTTTCATCTGAGCCAGAAGCACGAACGTTGGTCAAGTGTTTTGTTTTGTTAACATTCAATACAATATCGTTTGAACGAGTGTTTTCACCGATTACTTCACCTGCATAAACTTCTTCATTTGGCATAACAAAGAACGAACCTCTATCCTGTAATTTCCACAAAGCGTAAGGAACAGCTACACCTGTTTCCATTGCGATAAGAGCTCCTGTATTACGTCCTGGAATTTCTCCTCTCCATGGCTCGTAGCCTTTAAGTCTCTGTGACATAACAGCTTCACCTTCTGTTGCGGTAAGCATATTACTTCTCAAGCCAATAAGACCTCTTGATGGTATTTCAAAGTCGATGTTCATTCTATCGCCCTTAGGCTGCATGTTTATCATCTCGCCTTTCTTGGCTGTAACAAGTTCAATTACACGTCCTGCAAATTGTTCAGGAACTTGAACTGTCAACATTTCAATAGGTTCGCATTTCTTTCCATCAATCTCTTTCAAGATAACTTTTGGTTGACCAATTTGGAATTCGTAACCTTCACGACGCATTGTCTCAATTAATATTGAAAGGTGAAGAATACCACGGCCATAAACCATCATTGAATCAGGAGATGCTGTATCTTCTATGCGAAGTGCCAAGTTCTTTTCCAATTCTTTATATAAACGTTCACGTAGGTGACGTGATGTAACGAATTTGCCTTCCTTGCCAAAGAATGGTGAATTGTTGATTGTGAACAACATACTCATTGTCGGTTCATCGACATGGATTGGTGGCAATGCTTCTGGATTTTCCAAGTCGGCGACTGTATCACCGATTTCGAAATCTTCAAGACCCATAAGAGCCACTATATCACCAGCTTTGACTGGATTCTTGGTTCTTTCTTTTCCAAGACCTTCAAATGTATATAATTCTTTGATTGTGTTCTTCTTAATTGAGCCATCACGTTTCATGAGCGAAACATTCATACCAGCTTGCAAAACGCCTCTCTTCAAACGACCGACGGCTATACGACCGACGTATGAACTATAATCTAAGGAAGTGATAAGCATTTGAGGAGTACCTTCTTCAAATTTTGCCGCTGGAATATGTTCTAAAATTGTATCAAGGAGATATGAAATATCTGTTGTTACTTTCTTGTAGTCAGGCGACATCCAGCCTTGTTTTGAAGAACCGAACACTGTTGGGAAATCAAGCTGTTCTTCTGTTGCGCCCAAATTAAACATCAAATCGAAAACTGCTTCCTGTGTTTCTTCCGGATAACAGTTAGGTTTGTCAACCTTATTGATAACGACTATAGGCTTGAGACCTAAAAGCAATGCTTTTTCAAGAACGAAACGTGTTTGTGGCATTGGGCCCTCAAAAGCGTCAACGAGCAAGATAACGCCGTCAGCCATATTGAGAACACGCTCCACTTCACCGCCGAAATCAGAGTGGCCAGGAGTGTCAATAATATTGATTTTTACGCCTTTATAACGAACCGAAACATTTTTAGACAAAATAGTAATACCTCGTTCTCGCTCAAGATCGTTGTTATCCAACATCAAATCATTTGTTTCCTGATTGTCTCTAAACAATCTCGATTGGTGTAAAATACGATCTACCAATGTAGTCTTGCCATGGTCAACATGGGCAATAATTGCGACATTACGAATACTATCCATCTATTATATTTTTTTATTAGAACTGATTTTATCTCTTCTGCAAAGCTCAGCGGAGCTATCCGAAAAAACGTTTCAAAAAACGAGCGCAAATTTACAAAAAAATGCTTTATGTTCAGTAAAATAATCTGTCTAAAAATACCTCTTCAACTTTCACTTTTCCATCATTGTCTTTATCTTTCAAATAGACAAGGTACGGCTTTATTGTTTTTTCCACTCCCATTCTTTTCAATGCATATGCATATTCCCTTAATTGCTCGTAATATTTTGCATTGTCGCGTCCTGTTTTATAATCAATCAGAATAACTTTGTCTTTTAGCTCCGCATATCTGTCGGGACGAATCTTTCCTCCTTCTTCAGTTAAAATCTCCATCTCATTTCGTACGACAGCCTCCGAAGAATAAGCTTCTTTTATTTCTTTATTATTAGCCATTTCACAAAACTCCTCGTACAATTCTGCTGACGTTTTTTCATCTATGCAACCGTCATTCTCATAAAACTTCAACACCTTCTTAGCGCTATCAAAAGTCTTTATCTTTGAAAAGATTTCATGAACAAGATTACCCCATTCTTGAGGTTCATATGTGTTATCTTTTGCCCAGAACATCGTTGGGTCTTCTTTAAACTTCACCATTTTTGTCCAATCTATTGTAATTGGAGCTATCTCATTTTCAGCAAGTTTAACTTCATTAGCATCTTCTTTCTCGCTCTCATTAGCAACATATTCCATTCTACCGAATTGATATTCTTTATAATTTCTTACAATGTCATCGTCATAAACAACATCTTCAAAATTAACTTTTAAAAGTTCATTATCAATTAGATACGATGCAGAACGCTCATTCAAATAATCTTCCAACAAATTGCTGTTTTTAGCATCAGACTTCCCTTTTGAATATAGGAAAAGAATATCTTTTGCACGAGTCATCGCAACATACATCACATTAAAATCATCAAAAGCAGCTTTTTCTTTTTCCTCATAATAATATTTTGCCATCTCGGTCTCCTCCAACGAGCTGTTAATTGGAAGTATAAAATTGTCGAGATGCGGAATATCTTTCAAGAGTTCAAAATCCTGTTTGAAATCAAGCCACATTTCATTAGAATGAAGTCTCTCTGGAACTTTAGTACATACATACGGATACATAACTATCTTATATTCAAGACCTTTAGATTTATGTATTGTAATTATCTGTACTGCGTTAATTTTTCCAGTTATTTTAACAAAAAAAGAATCCGACTTCTTGTCCCAATATTCAAGGAAAGCATTAATTCCATTGTTTTCCACATTTTGCCAGTCATGAACCATATTCATGAAATATTGCAGGAACACATCTTCCACAATATTTAATCCGTACATCTTGATTATTTTGACGCACAAATCATAGAGACTCAATGCACTTTCTCTTATTTCACACAGTTTTTTCCTGTCGATGTCATATTTCAGCACTTCGCTCAAGTCTGTTATTTCTCCTGCTTTATTTTTACAGACATCACGATAGAATGACATGTTTAACTTCGTCACCTTATTTTTCTCATTCATCATGAATTTAAGTGTCATGATAACAAGCATAACCTCGTCAGACGATTTCAGAAGTATTGAATCTGAAGAAATTACAGGAATATTATTTTTCGAAAGGAATTCAGCTATGTCAGAGCCGTCACTATTGTTGCGCACGAGTATTGCTATATCGCTATATTTCAGATTAACATTGCTTTCTTTCAATTTTACAATGTCATCCAAAATCGTGCTTTTGACATTTTTCTTAAATTCGCTTGTCTTAGTATCTTTATTGCAATCGAAAATCTTGACATTCACACAGCCATCATAAGATTGGTTTTCCTTATATTGCTGAGGCTTAGAATTAGAATACACTTTTTTATAACTATCGGAGAGACAATCTTTTGAAAAATCAAAGAATGAATTATTAAACAGCACAACATTCTTTTTGGAACGATAATTTCTCTCCAATTCATATTCCTTGAAATAATTTTTAAAAGACTCTTCATAATCTCTGAAAACCATCGTCGCTTCGTCGCCAAGTGCATCAGGTTTATTATGAATCTCAGGCAATTTAATAATTTGCTCCACTTCCCCACTTCTGAATCTGTAAATAGCCTGCTTCGCATCACCAACCAAAAGGTTCATCTTTCCTTCAGAAAGACTGTTATTTATCAAAGGCAAGAAGTTAAACCATTGTAATACAGAAGTATCCTGAAATTCATCAATAAAGAAATGCTGGAATCTCGAACCTATTCTTTCATAAATGAAAGGTGCGCTACAATCTGCTATTATGTCTGAAATTCTTTTATTAAACTCAGAAATATGGACTTTACTCGTTTCACTAATATGTTGATTTATAATATTTAGCAAATTACCCCTCAACAGATAAAGATAAAAGCTCTTCTTGACAATATTAATAAGGTATAAAGACTTATGATTATTAATAATATTTTCAAAATAATCAACTACATTCTCTCCTGTAATATTCGCAGGCTCTTTATTTCCGCTATACCACGATTTATCTCCTTTTATAATAGCTTTGATTGTCTTGCCGCAAAGCTCCTTCGGTGTGACATTTATATCTTTCTTAATTTTGTTTAACATCGATGGCAAAACCTTTGAATAGGCATTCTCATCGATTGAATTATTTTTGTTGAAAAGCTCTATTTTATTGATATTGACATCTATAGCGTTTCTATATATATCTATCTTATTTTTAATATAAATGTCTATTTCCTCCGATTTTTTCTCATCAATAATATTCAGTTCAATGCTTTCGCCTTTTTTATATGCGCTTTCTTTAAGGAGAGTTTTTACGAATTCTTTTATGGGAGTATCGAGACGCCATTTGCTCTCTTCTTTAAGATTGAATTTAATATATTCGACGAGTGTTTTCGTCAGCATCTCTTCCCCATTACCAATCTCTTTATCAATACGTTGAATCAACTCATCAAGAAACTGCTCATCATCTAAAAGCACTCTATATTGATTAGGAAGTTTAAGTTCGCGAGCAAAAGTACGAGAAATCTGCTGGACAAAACTATCAATTGTCGAAACATTCAAATCCGAATAATTATGAATAATGCTGTCGTACAATTTAGAAGCTCTTCGTTTAAGTTGTTCTTCTGTGAGTCTATTAGCCTTACATAAATCATTTTTCATGCTTGAATAATCTGCGTCATCAGCTATAATTCCTTCCAGATTATTCAAGATTTTGGCTTTCATCTCATTTGCAGCCTTATTAGTAAAAGTGACGGCAAGAATATTATTAAAAATAACATTTTCAGATGACAGACAAAGCGTTAAAAATTCTCTAACGAGAGTGTATGTCTTTCCCGAACCTGCTGACGCTCTGTATAATATAAATTTGTCATTATTCATCTTTTTTTATTATTTTTATTTTTCTTGTTTCTATTTCTTACAAATATCTCCCTAATATTATCAAAACTTTGAGAATAAGAGATACCTATCCCTTGCGTATAATCAGAATATGTCTCGTACGAATAAGAATAATAATTACTATTAAGATTTGAATGATTATAAATCTTGAGGCTCAATCTATTAGTAAACTTATACGTTATATCTACGTCACCCACAATATTATTCGCTCCGGCCGCCACATCGTTACGAGAGCCCGTGTACATACCCAAGTTGCCTTCTATGGTCAATTTGTCATCGAACAATTGTGTTGAAAGTGCTACTTCTAACTCTTCTGCTGTAAGATTATCTTCTGGAGTATAACGCACACCAACATCGAAGTCCTTGCTAATCTGCGACAACCAGCTGCTCAACGAACTTGTGAGAACATTATAGTAGTTAGACGCTCCAATGCTATAAAGGCTTGCATTTGAATAAGAGAACGAGCCCAGCACAAGCAACGATATAATTTGCTGCGACATAACTGCTTGATTTGTAGTATCAATGATTGAGAACACAGTATTTTTTATATCATCGGTCGCATTAGGTAAATCCAATCCAAAAGTTATGGTTGGGTTATTAAGTTTCTCCTGAAGGCGCAAGATACAATCCACATTGACATTGTTAACCAATGAAGTAGAGTCAAGTTCAACTCCCAAGGACGAAATTGACGATTTGGTTCTATAACTGCCAATCACATTGATGTCAGCTTCCGCAGCGTTTCCTGTCCATGAAATAGTTCCGCCTTGTTTTATGTCAAAATTACGTCTAACGAGATTCTGGAAATTGAAATTGAAAGTTCCATCATTGATAACATAGTCGCCATAAAGTGTAAGAATATTTGAAGCATAGCCCAACCTTATGTTTCCCAATCCATTAGCACTGATATTACCCATATTTGACGGCAAGTGAATATTAACCTTAGCACTTTCCGCCACATCAGCATTAAGATTAAAAGTGAATTTTCTATCCTTCTCTTTCTTAGGAATAATTGTTTTGATTGTATCTTGCTCAACATTTTTTTGAACAAAAACGATGAAATTATCATTGATTGAACTCGTGCTTGTCAACAAAATATCAATCACAGTACCAGGCATCGACAACGCATTGACATCCATCACAATATCTTCAAGAGGACCGTTTATCTTCAAATCTCCGCTCGCAACGGCTGTTCCATAAAAAGTAGAACCGTCAACAGGCAACATATTCATCGCCAAGAAGTTGTTAAGAGATGCGTCAACATTAAACCTAAAATTCCTGAGATAGTCGTGTGTCACATGTCCGTATGCGACAGCATAATTGTTCAAAGTATCAACAAGAACAATATCATTAAAATCTATTCTGTTTTCCGACAATTTAATATAAGGCTTGACATTGTTTAAAAGTCTGAACTTAGTCGTATTTATGGAATAGTATGTATTGAGATAATCTATCTTACATGCAGCGTCATACAAATCCGCTTCTCCTGTGAGAATCATTTGTTTAGTGGAACCGCTTATGACAATATCGCCACTAAGATTACCTTTCAAACGACTCAAGACACCTTTAGTAAACGAATTGACAAATGAAATATCAATTCCATTCATCTCAAGATTAAAATCTATGTTGTCATTTTTACGAGCTGTATAATAATTACCGACCAACGCCATTACTTTCTCAGAGTTAGATTTTCTAATTATTTCAGCATCAACGAATATTGATGTATCCGGAGCATTCCAATTAGCATCAATATAAGCATCTCCGACCAAGTGATTATTAAGTCCCACGTTGCTTACATCAAGGTTAGAGAAAAATGTGAAGCGATCTGAAATACCAGAAAACTGCAAGTCGCCATTTATAACACCATCTACGTTTATGCCAATTCCCGCTGTCAACAAATCAAAGTCAGATACATCCAAATGATTGAAATTCAAATACAAAGTATCACGACTCGTTTTGGGGAAATTACCTTTCACCTTCATAGACTGATTTCCGCAATAAACAGAGAACTCCTCAAACTTGACTTTATTCTTTTTAAAATCTATAAAACATGTTGGAGAAAGATTCCACAAACTATCGTTGATAATAACATCTGAAGTAGTGACATGAAGTTTTCCGCCATATTTCTCATTTGGAAGGAAAACAGCTTCCATATTACCTTTGTTCTTATCTTCCACATCATCATCATTCCAAGCCAAATCGAACAAAAGGCTGTCGCTATGCGCATCTAAAAGAAATTCAATATTTTCTAACCCTAACTCCACATCATTTTTCCCTTTAGCTTCTTTGAACACAAGTTCTTTCAGACTTATATTTGCTGTGGTTTTGCTACGTTCTGTCTTGTTTTTAAGATATAAATTATTAAAAATCATTTTATTATACACAATCATCTCTGATTCTAAAGTAGAATAAAGCTGATAGTTTGATGATGTGAACGTAGCTGTGAGATTAGTATTGTTGCTTACTTTAAGATTTGGCATAAGCAGTTGCGACAATGTTTCAGTATCTTTAAAATTCAAATTAACATAGAAATCCTGTTCCACATCATTGAGTTTCACGCCCTTATCGCCCCATTTATTTACATGGAAGTGTTTCCTGACATAATTCTTGAAAGTGTTGCCTATATTTTTGAAATTAAAAATTCCATTAATATCAGCGTCGAAAAAGTCGCATACTAAATGAATATCTTTTGAATCAAAATGATTTTCTGTCAATGTAAGATTCAGACTATCCATAAAATAACTTCCTCTGCTATCGTAATAATAAGTATCATCCAAACGCACATTACCATATATCTCATCGAGTTTGTTTCCTCTCAACTTAATATCCGCATTTGTTGCGAGGAGCATTTTCTTATCTAAATCCAAGATATTCAATTTATACAAGTCAATATTTTTAATATCCATAACGACATCAAAAACCGGAACTTCGCCTGCCACATCAAGCACTCCTCTCATATCAACATCAATCAATTCCTTATTTATGTCCGTTGTCAGCTCAAGTCGTTGATTATAAAAATTGCCGTTTATGGCAAAATCATCAAACTCATTATTCTGGAACTTCATTTTTTCAACATCAAGCGAAACTTGGATTTTTGCATCTTTCTTATTCAAGCCTTCTCCTCGAATATCCGTATAAAATGATATTATAGCATTGTCTTTCAATCCCAAAAGTTCTTCAACATTTAGGTTATTAGCTTGCATTGTCAAGAAATAGTAAGGATTTGAAACTATCGACAAATCATTGTTCAATGCTCCATCAAAATAAATGTTTCCAATGTTAGTATGGAGATTAAACTTAGTATTAAAATTGTCAGGGAAGCCGTAAAACTCTCCTGACAAAACAGCATTTTTCACCGAAGAAAGCATTTCCGGCAATGGAATATAATTGTACGAAGACGGTATTGCGAATTCAGAAATATCCTGATATGTGAAATTCATCTTATTGACATTAGCAACTATATGAGTCTCATTGAATTTCGGCAATCCTTTCATCTTTATTGTACCAACAAAATCAGTACTGTCTTTAAACGAAAAATTAAAATTGTTAGCAGTAAAGTCCCTAACGAAACCTGTCACCAAGCCTTTAATTTGCAGTGTGTCAGTCATCTTTCCCATCGTAGGAGAGAAATATTTCAAATCGCTGAGAGTCAGCTGCGAAGGATGGATATTAGCCACAATCATCACAGAATCAACAAAGTTTCTTATGCTATGATAACCGTTATACAAGAACTGCAAATCAATGCTTATTGATGTGGAATGGCTTTTAATTTTAAGATTCTTGAAGTCAACTCCATTTGAAGAAACTCGGAATTTTGACTGCGTAACAAATTCATCAATGGAAAATCCTGATTTATCTTCACATCTCAGATTATGAATAAAACCCTCAACAGTATCGCCGTTAAATGACATTTTCGACAACGACATATAAATGCTATCGATGTCGAGATGCGAATAATCCATGCTTAATTTGTCGGGATTGTCTTTGCTTTGGTTCCATAGCACGAAATGACCTTTACTAAGATTCAGTTCGTCGAGATACACCGTTGACTTGAATTTTTTCTTCTCTTCTTGGGTGTTATCGGATGCGAAAAGCTCCGAAATGTTCATATTGTAATCATCTTCATACTTAACGAGATTCACGAGAAGGTCATCCACGTTCATTTTTTTGACTCTCAACTCGTTAGCCAAATCACGCAAAGAAAGTTTAGCATCAAATTTTCCCACATACAGCATAGGATAATGCATTTTATCATTTATTTGCACCTCTTCAGCGTGAATTCTCAGGTCAGGTTTTATATAGAAAGTCCTGATTTTAACCTCTGTATCCAACTTGTTTGAAAGGGCTCCAGCGACTGTACGAGCGAGCATACTCTGGACATTTACGTCGAGAATAACGGCGTATATACTCGCTAACAGAGCAAAAATTATCGTAATGATAATTAAAATGCTATGTATAATTGTTTTCTTCGTATTTTTGTCCTTTCTTTTTATGATTATGAACGAATATATATTAGCTATCGAATCGTCATGCGACGATACTTCCGCAGCGGTACTTAGAGGTACTACTGTTCTCTCAAACGTTATTGCCAACCAAGATGTTCACCGTCAATATGGCGGAGTCATTCCTGAACTGGCTTCACGCGCTCATCAGCAGAACATTATACCTGTTGTTGACGCTGCTTTAAAGAACGCAAATATAACAAAAAATCAGTTAAGTGCAATAGCTTTTACACGTGGTCCTGGACTTTTAGGCTCACTTTTGGTAGGCACTTCATTCTCAAAGGCTTTCGCTCTATCAATGGACATACCGCTCATCGAAGTAAACCATACAAACGGACATATTATGGCATTGTTCGCACAAGAAGAAGGTGAGACCACAAAAGTACCACAATTTCCATTCTTGTGTTTGGCCGTCTCTGGAGGCCACACCCAGATTATCAAGGTCAACGACTACTTCGATTTAGAGATAATTGGCAAGACCATCGACGACGCTGCCGGCGAGGCTTTCGACAAAATAGCGAAGATAATGGGACTACCTTATCCTGGCGGACCAATCATCGACCGCCTCGCTAAAGAAGGCAACCCTAACGCCTTCTCATTCAGCAAGGCTAATATCGCCGGACTCAACTACAGCTTCAGCGGACTGAAAACAAGTTTCCTTTATTTCTTACGCGACAGACTCAAGGAAGACCCTGATTTTGTCGAGAAAAACAAAGCCGACTTATGCGCTTCTATTCAAAAAGAAATAATAGAGACTCTGATGAAAAAACTTGTCAAAGCAACAAAGGAAACCGGAATTAGACAAGTAGCAATCGCTGGAGGTGTGTCCGCCAACTCTGGATTACAAAAAGCCATGCACGAAAACGGCAAACGTTATGGCTGGGAAGTATTTATACCTAAATTCAAATTCAGCACCGACAACGCTGCAATGATTGGAATTTCCGGCTATTTCAAATACAAAAGCGGACAATTCGCAACTCAAGACCTAACACCTTACGCAAGAACAACAACTCAAAAATAATAGTCATGGAATGGAAATCATTGCTTTCTGCTGAAAGAGAATTCAGGGAATATAAAAAGTCGGATATACGTAACGCTTTCCAAAGAGATTACGACAGAATCATCTTCTCCAACATTTTCCGTCGTCTTCAAAACAAGACGCAGGTATTCCCTCTTCCTGGAAGTCAGATGGTTCACAACAGATTGACACACAGCCTCGAAGTAGCAAGCGTGGGCCGCTCCATAGCCAGAATAGTATCTAAAAACCTCATCGACAGATTCGGCAATGATTTCCATAACGAAATTTATGACATCGACACTATCGTTTCAGCCGCATGTTTAGCCCACGATTTAGGCAACCCGCCTTTCGGACATTCGGGCGAAGAAACGATAAGCAGCTATTTCAAGGAAGGTCCTGGCAAAGAATTAGAAAGACTAATACCTGAAAACCAATGGTCCGACCTCGTCTCTTTCGAAGGAAACGCCAACGCATTCCGCCAACTGACACATCAATTCGCTGGACGCCGTCAAGGCGGCATGTCGCTCACATACGCAACATTAGCCACTTTGATAAAATATCCTTATCCTTCATACAACAAGGGCAACAGAAAAAAATACAACGTTTTTTTCTCTGAAATAGAGACATTCAAAAAAGTCATGGACGGATGCGGAATCAATTGCATAGACGAAAACTCTTTGGCGTATGCTCGTCATCCGTTATCTTACATAATGGAAGCTGCCGACGACATCTGTTACCTTATCCTCGATATGGAAGACGCTCAAAAAAGAGGAATCGTCTCAACAAACGACATCGACTTTTTCTTCTCTTCTTTCTTCAAAGAAGATGAGACATGGTTCCAAAACAGAAAAACCGATGTATTCAAAACTGTTACTGACCATAACGAGAGACTCGCATTTTTGAGAGCAACAGTGATAAACAAATTAGTCGTATGTGTGTCAAATGTTTTCATAGATAATTACGATGAAATAATGAATGGCAGCTTTGAGAAAACCTTGGCATCACATCTCCCCGACTTCGAAAAGGACGCACTCGAAAACTGCCGCAACTTCTCATTAAAAAACATCTACAGACATCAGTCAGTAGTGAAAATTGAACTCACCGGTTTTAACGTCATCGGCGAATTAATTGACGAGTTTATACAGGCAGTCCTGAATCCTAATAAAGCCTATAACAAAAAGCTTCTTTCAATAATTCCAGAACAATTTAAAAACGATAACAATGATTTGTATTCTCGCATCCAAGTCGTTATAGATTATATCTCTAACATGACAGATTTGTATGCAGTTCAATTATATAAAGATTTAAGAGGTATTAAATAACCTGATATTTTTATTTTATTTTTATTTTCGTATAAATTATTTTCGAGATGAAAAAAGGCCTGTTTTATCTAATGCTAATTTCGTTTTCAATCAGCATTCTATTTTCCTCTTGCAACAATTTCGAACTTTATTCTGAAACTGACATTTACCATTATGGCATCTTAAAAAATGTCAACGACACCATGACACAAAATCCTGAAGCCGCCCTTAAAATACTGAAAGACTTCAGAAAGTCAAACAATCTGAACAAATTATCAAAATCAGAATCAATCGAATACGAAATACTCTTTGCTGAAGCCCTTTATAAATGCGATAGCGTAATCACAAACAAAACAACCCTTAACGATATTGCATTTTACTTAGACAGCCTAACCAATCATCATCCACAAAACAAAGACTTGCTTTTTCTAAACTCAAAAGCTCATTACTATAGAGGCACAGGCCACGAAGAAGTTTTCAAATATAAAGAGTCTTTCATAGATTATCTTGAATCACTGAAACTTATAGAAAAAATCATATTTTTCAATAACGTAAACAATATTGACATAATACATTTCAACGCACTCATCCATGTTCGTCTCAGCGACATTCTTTATTGGCTCGACGTTTACAATGCATCAATCGAATGCCTTAACAAAGCCAATCAGCTGTTTGAAATAGAGAATAACAAAAGTGCAATTACACGAAACAACATCGTCATTGCCACTATGTACGCTCACATGTTCAACTACGACATGGCCTTGAAACATTTGTCGATAGCAGACCAGACATTAATGAAATATGACAAAGATTCACCTTTGAAATTCGTCATCGAAAGAACCAACGCATCAATCATGTACAACATGGGGTATCACGACGAACCTTTCAAAGCAATGCTGAGACAATACAAGACATTGGAAATCCCTAATTTAAGAATGGAAGCCGCCGGCGTCTTGGGCGACATTTATTACGAAAAAGGCATGCTTGATTCTGCAATTTTCTACTATGAACAATATTTCCCTGACAACAAATATTCTAAAATTGACGCTGCAAATCACATCATCGAAATCAGCCTGAAAACCGACAACAAGGATTTGATGTCTAAATATTCGCCAATCCTCGCAAAAGAAACCAACGAAGAACTAATGCTCTCCACGATTAAAACCGACATCTCTTCTATTTATGAAAACTACAACTCAAACAAACATAGCGAACACATTTACAACAAAATATTAACAACTTTCCTTTTAATTTTATTCATCACAATAATACTTTTCTTACTCGGATTGCACCTATTGAATTTAAAGAACAAAAAATACAACAACGAAATCGACAACAAAAAATTCTATATCAATTCATTGCAGGAAAAAATCGACAAGAAATCAACAGAGAACAAACACATCAAACAACATATCAAAAACCTTGAAAAAGAATTACAGGACATAAAAACAAAACGTTACATGAGCCACGCTTCTTTCGATACAAAACTAAATAAATTGATGGAAATACCTTTGTGCCAAAAACTTAACGAAATAAGTCACGACAGCAGCATAAAAACAAATGCAGAATATCCAGACTTGCAAATCAACGACGAAACGCAGAAGGAGCTTATTGATTTATTCAACAAAACCTTCGATAACATCTTCAACAAAATCATCACCGAACACGAAGGTTTAAAGCAGCAAGACAACCTATATTTTTGTCTTTACCTATTGGGCATGAACGAGAAACATATTTCAGCTGTTACAGGAAAGAGCTATAATACAGTTTACAATCGCACTAAACGCATCCAGGAAATTCTCGGCAGTGAAAAAAACATCAGAGAAATCTTAAGAGATATTGCATAAATATTACAACAAACGCTCGAACCAATTCAATATTAGAGTGTTTGTTTATAAAAAAAATGCGTATCACTTATAGATTTTATTTCGCCAGCATTCTAATAGGGATTATATGCGGATTTGTTTGCGTAGCTTTCCGTTACCTCATCTCTCATGCAGACAATTTAAGAATAATCTTATTCAAGATCAACGGCTCAAGCGATTTTCAAAGAATAATCAGCAATGGCATCAGTTTTCATGAAATATTTTACATTATTTGCAAATATCTGATTTTATTCACCTTAACTGTCTTATTTTTAAACTTCATACACCGCTTGGTACAAAAATTCCCCACTACTTCAGGCAGCGGTTTGCCACAAACAAAAGCTTTATTAGAAAAGAAAATGGAATATAAGTCTCCATTCAAGAACATCATTGCAAAATTTTCCGGAGGCGTTTTGAGCATTTTATCAGGATTGTCTTTCGGAAGAGAAGGCTCTTCCGTACAAATGGGCTCTTTGATTGGTTTTATTTTCGGAAAAGGATTAAATGTCGAAGAAGAAAATCACAATTATCTTATTGCAGCAGGTGCTGGAGCCGGAATATCCGCTGCATTTACTGCGCCTCTCGCCTCCTCCATCCTAATTCTCGAAAGCTTGAAAAACGACAACACTTCTGATTTAAAGAAACTTACTATATCAACTTTGCTGTCAGGCCTTTGCGCCGGAATAATCGCTTTTTTCTTCTTTCCTACAAACATTTACTCATCAATAACAATAGAAAAGCCAGAATTAAAATACAGTAATATGTTAATAATTTTCATAATAATGGCCATTATCTTTTCCATATTAGGAAAATTATTTTCCAACCTGTTCATTTTCATCAAAATTAATTATGAAAAATTCCAGAAGAAACACGACAAACGTTATTTGTCGCTCGCCACATTCATTCTTGTCATCACTTTTTTCCACCCATCACTCGTTGGAGGAAATCAAATATTCACCATAGAAACCATTGAAAACAACAGTTACAGCTTATTTTCCAATTCTTTGATTCTAATAATATTAGCCACACTCACCATTATTTCAAATGCAACAGGATTTCCAGGAGGACTGTTTATACCTTTATTATCAATGGGAGGACTTTTAGGAAAAATATTCTGTATTACTTTGGCCAACTACGACATTGTAAACCTCAGCAATACAGGATATTTTGTTTTAATCGGAATGTCTGTATTTTTCATTTCTGTAGTAAGGACTCCTTTAACAGGATTTATTCTAATCAGCGAAATGACTGGCAATTACGACCTTATGTTCCCGACTCTTGTCGTTGGAATTTTAACCTACATTTTCACAGAAATATTAAAGGTCAGACCTTTAGACAATATTCTTTATGATTTGATGATGAAAAACAGAATCAATAGTGATTCCAACTGCTCATGACATCCAAAGGTTTTCTGATTTTTTCTCTTGTCGGAGCATCAGGGTAACCAACACTGATCAACAATGGAATACGTCTTCTTTTAACACCGAGTATCTTCTTTATCTTTTTCTCATCGAACCAACCTATAATACAAGTTCCAAGTCCCAAATCAGCGGCTTGAAGACAAAATTGATTTACAGCAATCCCAATATCAAACAAACTGTAATTCTTATTTTTAATCATGCTGCCTATTGTTGACATGAAATTCTGCTGTTCAAGAACAACAGCCACCAAAACAGGACATTGGTGAGTAAATTTATTCATTCCCAAGCCTATTGTACATTCGGCAATTTGCTCTTTCTTTTCAAAATCATCTACAACTACGAATTTCCAAGGTTGAGAGTTATTCGCTGAAGGAGAGATACGAGCTGTTTCCAAGCATTGTACAAGTTTCTCTTTTTCAACAGCTTTATCTTTATATTTTCTGTCACTTTGACGAATTTTTGCCAAATCAGCAAATCGTAAGTTTTGTTCCATAATAAATTAGTTATAATTATTTTTAACTTTAACATATATATCACGAAGCCCGGAAATATGTCTTTCTATGCAAAATATTTCCCTGCATTCTTCTTGTACTGTTTCAGCAATAAGCTGATAATCTTCAAGGTCACTTAAAATCTGACGAGTTTTATCAGCAAAATCAGCAGCATCATTTGCTTTATAAAGACTCGCATATTTCCCATTTCGAGTTATTTCCCTAATCATTTCATTATCATTCACGACCACATTTACGCCTGAAAGGAGAGCCTGAATAACAGGCAACGCAACAGCTTCATTATCAGAATGATATACAAAAACATCTAATTGAGATAAATAATTAACGGCATCATACCTATGTCCGATGAAATTTATATAATTATCAAGGCCTTGTGTCAGATAATAATATTTACAATCATCGAAATACGAATCATACTCTTCGATTTGTTCACCAGCGACGAGACATATAAAATTTCGGCCTGTTTTTCTTAATTTCTTAATCATTTTAAACACATTCATCACGTCACGTTCAGGGGTAAAATCACCGAGCGTTCCGACAATATATTTAAAATCATCGATGAAAAACTCATCTCTCAAAGAATTAAACTTGAACTTATCATATCTTTTAAGAGAAAACGCATGAAAAAGCTTAAAATGCTTTTCAGGATTAAGATTATATTTAGAAACAAATCTATTTTTTTGAATATCAGATTGGAATATAATAGAATCTACATTATTCAATACGTTTATAAAAGCTCTTTTATAAAAACCTTTAAGATTCTCGTGATAGGAATAACAAGAATATATCACTTTAACATTCAATTTCTTAGACGCCAGCATTGCATAATAAGCATCCAGATAATTATAAGTATGAATAATATCTATTTTATTATTTTTAAGAAAACGCCTGAGTTTTATTATTTCAGACAATTTATACCATTTAAAATCACAGTATTTTACTTCGAACAAATGAAAGTCTTTGATTTTAAAATTGGAATAAACATCGAGGATAAGTTCTTCAATTTCCTGATAATACGGGTTTGTATGTAATAATGCTATCCTCATAGTATAAAAACAAAAAAATCCAGCTTTTGACCGGATTGCTTGTGCCCATGAGAAGACTCGAACTTCCAAGAGCTTAAGCTCACTACACCCTGAATGTAGCGTGTTTACCAATTTCACCACATGGGCTTTAAGCTTTTGGTTTTTAGTGCCCAGGACAAGAGTCGAACTTGCACGACGCATTCGTCACCACCCCCTCAAAGTGGCGTGTCTACCAATTTCACCACCTGGGCTTTAAAACAGTGCAAAGATACATCTTTTTTCAATCCGTGCAACACTTTGCATCATTTTTTTTGATTTTTTTTATTTTTTATTTCTAACTACTTAATACTTAACGAATTTAGTCACAATATTTTTTTCATCACAAATAACATTGACAATATACATACCATTGTCAACATTTGAAAGAAACTCCTCCAAACCATTATCATTATAAGCGTTTATCGTATTATGGTACAGCAACTTACCAACTCCATCATATACTTCAACAATTGCATTTCCATCTATTTTAAGCATAACTTTCACATTTCCATTAGAAGGGTTCGGATACACACAAAGTCCCGATTTTATCACAAAATCCAAATTATTTCCAAAAAACAGATAATCTAAAGCCTTCTTAAAATCAGGGATTCCATAGCCATAATAACTATTAGGAGCTTTCATATTTCCACTTTTGCGCAATGCTTCCCTTATTTCATCAGCCGTAGATTCTTTATTAGCCTGCCACAAACAAGCCGACATTCCCGCAATCACAGGACATGAAAACGAGGTTCCATTACCATCATAATAGCCGCCATCCGCCACAGCTACCGTCACACCTTGTCCATGCGCCATTACATCAGGCTTAATCCTTCCATCGTATGTTGGTCCAATAGAACTGAATTTTGCTCGTTCGCCACTTGCATTAACAGCACCTACTGTCAACACATGTCCCCCATCAGCTGGCGCTGAAATATAAGGGAAAGAAGTACTGCCGTCATTGCCCGCCGACGCCACACATAAAATCCCCCTCGAACAAGCTATCTCCGAACCTATTGTAATAACACACGTCATTCCATCCAAATCAGAATAAACATGATTCCATTGATAATCGTCAAAATCGACATATCCCAAAGATGTACTGATAATATCGACGCCCAAACTATCAAGAAACTCAGCCGCAGATACCCAATTATACTCTTCAAGTACATTTTCACTTTTGACATTTTCCGTCCTGCACAAGAAATAAGAAGCTTGCGGCGCTGTTCCCACATATTTGCCTGGCACATTGGCCGCCATCAGACCAAGGCAGGACGTTCCGTGAGAAGAATCGGTATAAACATTACCATTTTTATACACATAGTCACGAGCACCAAGAAAACGATTCTCATTATACAAACTCACAAACGCCTCATGTTTGTCGGTATAACTAAATCCGCCATCACAGACACCAATCCACACCCCCTCACCTTGGAATCCCAAATCATGCAATTCGACCCCATTCAGTTGCTCTATCTGAGGCGCCGCATAACCATAATGCGAATTAGAACAATACTCAATATCATCTACCGCAGCGACAATTTCGTCAAAAAAAGACTCTTCTTTCAGCATATGTTTTATTGGTTCATCTTCCAAAGCTCTGGTCTTTTTAACAAAAGGCAGAGTCTCTATCGCCTGTAACACAGACTGTTCCTTTACTTCCACCGTAACGCCATTCAACCATTTTGAAGGATGCAATAGCACGGCGCCTGTTGCAGCGACTGTCTCAAGATACGAAGGATTAACAGGTATATCATACTCATCTATTGCGATTCCATAATCTAAACGGCGTTGAATAGCACGCTCACTTAAAAAATCTTCAGGCTTATTAATAAAATAAGGTGTATCATTTTTATCAGTAAATTGAACCCAATATTTGTCAGGCGCAACCTGCGCTTTTATTGAAAAACAAAAAAACACAAGCGAAAATAGTATATACAATCTCTTCATCACTATACATTTATATTTATTGCAAATTTATGAAACTATTTTCAACACATCCACTATTTTTTTGTTAATTTTGCGGAAATTTTTCCAAGATGAGAATAGACATTATCACAATTTTTCCAGAGATGTTTGAAGGACCTTTTACAGAGTCAATTATAAAAAGGGCCATACAAAAGAACATTGTAGAGATTAAATTACACAATCTAAGAGATTACAGCAACGACAAGCGCAAACGCGTTGACGATTATGCATTCTCTTCCGGAGCTGGAATGGTAATGATGATAGAACCTGTTGACAACTGTATCAGCAAGTTGAAGGAAGAAAGAAATTACGACGAAGTCATTTACATGAGTCCTGACGGCGAATTGCTGACGCAACCGCTTGCTAATAAGATGTCGTTATACGAAAACATCATCATTTTATGCGGACATTACAAGGGCATTGACGAGCGTATCAGAGAGCATCTCATCACAAAAGAAATATCAATAGGCGACTATGTTTTATCGGGTGGCGAACTCGGAGCAGCAGTTCTAACAGACAGTATAGTCCGCTTGATTCCAGGGGTTTTGAGTGACGAAACGTCAGCATTAAGCGACTCTTTTCAGAGCGGTTTAGTCTCGCCTCCTGTTTACACACGGCCGCGAGAATACAAGGGCTGGGAGGTTCCAGAAGTGCTTCTATCTGGTAACGATATGATTATCAACGAATGGAAGTTAAAACAAGCAATAGAAAGAACCAAGGAAAGACGCCCAGAAATGTATGAAAATTTGAAAAAAAATAATTAACAATTCGTGTAATTTGTATCTAAAAAATTTCTATATTTGCACACTTTTTCGAAAATAGGAATAAAGAACAAAAAAAATTATATCAGAAATGAAAAACGCGTTAATTCAATTTGTTGAAGATCAAGTTCAAGTTAAGGATTTTCCACAGTTCAAAGCTGGTGATACAATCACTGTAACTTACAAAATCGTTGAAGGTAATAAAGAACGTTTACAAAAATTCCAAGGCGTAGTTTTACAACGCGCTAGCGAAGGTTCACACGCAACTTTCACAGTTAGAAAAATTTCAGGTAACGTTGGTGTAGAAAGAATTTTCCCTATTTCATCTCCAATGATTGAAAGCATCGAAAAGAACAAAGAAGGTGCTGTTAGAAGAGCACGTATTTACTACCTCAGAGGTTTACGTGGTAAAAAAGCTCGTATTAAAGAAGCTGCTCGTAAAAGCAAATAATTTCTTTAACAATTATAAAAAAACAGCGTGAAATTTCACGCTGTTTTTTTTTATTTTACATCCTCTGTCTTACAACCTCAAAACAGATAATACCCGTTGCAACAGAAACATTCAACGAATCGATGTCGCCAGGCATTGGAATCAAAAGATGTTCGTCAGAACGTTTCAAATAAGCTTCACTGATACCATCTTCCTCCGAACCCATCATAACAGCGACTGGCTCTTTAAAGTCAGATTCCCAAATATTCTTGCGGCCTTTCTCCGAAACAGAAACAATCTTAACACCACTGCTCTTCAAGAAATCAATTGTATCCTTGATGTTCTCAACACGGCAAACATTGATTCTCGACAATGCGCCAGCTGAAGTCTTCATCGCATCACCATTAATTAATGCAGAACCTCGCGATGGAATAACTATAGCATCAACACCAGCCGCATAACATGTACGGGCAATCGCTCCAAAATTACGAACATCGGTAACTCTGTCCAATATAACAATAAAAGGCATCCTTCCTTCGTCGTAAACCATAGGAACAACTTCTTCTATCAACTGATATGATATAGGACAAATAAAAGCAACTATTCCCTGATGATTCTTTCTTGTCAAACGATTAAGCTTTTCAATAGGAACATATTGAACCGTAATATTATGCGTTCTTGCATAATGAAGAATTTCTGAAATTTGCGGAGAACGTAATCCGCTTTGCACAAAAATTTTTTCTATCTCCTTTTCCGCTCTAATCAACTCCTCCACCGGATGAAGACCAAAAACCATATTATTATCCATACTATTTATTTTTTTCAATAAGGTTACAAATTTAACAATTTATTCAAGAAAACAATCAGTCTTTAAAAAGATTTTACTAAATTGCGACTTTATTTACAGTTTCCTTATTAAAAAACAAATGTTATGAAAACTAACTCATTAAACACAAGCAAATTTATTGTCACATTGATATTTTTATTTCTTGCGAATACAATAATAGCACAAACCATTGTTAGACCTGAACCAATTTCAGGCAAAACAATGACTAAAAACTTCATTCAACAGCATCTCGTCTATCCTCAAAATGCACTCGACAGCAAGCTCAGCGGAAAAATAACGGTTTTATTAACCATCGACAAAAACGGAAACGCATACAACCATCACGTCAACAACGCTTTCAACAACGAATGTGCAGAAGAAGCCATACATCTCGTAAAACAAATCCTATGGAAACCAGCCACAAGCAACGGACTGCCTATTGAATTCGATCATGAATATGTCGTAGAATTTTCCGCAAAAACATATCTTAAAAACATAGAGAAAAATAAAATAAAATCCATTCCAGAACAGGAGTTTCCAACAGATGACTCTTACATGATATATGAATTTAAGGAACTTGACAAAGCTCCTACCCCATACTTCAACAATCAAAACATTACTTTCGGATCTTACCTTCGTTCCGAATTAAAATATCCAGACCAAGCAAAGGAATTTGAAATTTCAGGAACAGTAAAACTCAACTTCATCATCGAAACCGACGGAAAAGCTTCTAATATAGTAATTGAAAATAGCGTTGGCGGAGGCTGTGACAACGAAGCCATTCGTCTGATACAAAATCTCTTATGGATACCTGGCGTTAAAGGCGACCAACTCGTAAGAACAAAAACAACGCAAGACATCACATTCCAATTTGGAGAAAGAAACTATCACGATGGAAATCAATATTAAAATCAATAATTAACTAAAAATTTATTTATTATGAAAAAGTTTTTACTTTCACTCGCAATGATGCTTTTCACATCACAAATGATTTTTGCGCAAGATGCAGAAAACAAATGGACTCACGGCGGATTCGTTGGTCTTAACGTTTCACAAAGCCATTTCTCAAACTGGACATCTGGCGGACAAGATAACATCAACGGTCTCAGCACATTAAAATACAACATCAACTATCTTAACGGCAAATCAAAATGGGACAACAACATCGACCTCGCTTTGGGTTACAGTTACTTCGATTTTGACATGAAACCATTAAAAACTGACGACCGTATCAATTTAAGTTCTTTGTATGGTTATGATGTTGTAAAAGACGAATTATACATCACAGCTAACCTTAACTTCCAAACACAATTTGCTGACGGTTTCGACTATAAAAATGACAGCACAAACAAAATATCTACGTTTCTCGCTCCTGCATATTTGACTGTAGGTCTTGGTGCTCAATACACTCCAGCAAAATGGTTCTCATTAAACCTCGCTCCTGCTTCTGGACGTCTAACCATTGTCAACGACCAAGAATTGGCTGAAGCCGGCGCATTTGGCGTTAAAGGCGCTTTAATAGACCCTGTTACAGGCGAATTGTTAGAACACGGAAGCAAATTCCGCATGGAACTCGGTGCTCAGTTAATCGCCAACGTCAACTACGAAATCTTCAAAAACGTCGTCTTCTCTTCTAAACTCGTTGTTTTCTACGATTATATGCAAACAAGAGATTTCAACGCATTAGACAAAGAATACGGATGCCGTTTAGACTTCGACTGGGATAACGCTTTAGTCATGAAAGTCAATAATTGGCTGAACTGCAACATCACAGCTCGTCTCGTTTATGACGAAGACATCAAACCTATCGAAGGTGAATCATTCTTACAATTCAAAGAAGTTTTAAGCGTAGGAATCTCTTACAGAATCCCTTGATTATGACAAGAATCGGTTTGTTATCAGACACACATGGCTGGCTCAACCCTAAAGCGCACGAGTTTTTCAAAGATTGCGACGAGATATGGCATGCTGGCGACATCGGCGATTATGATGTAGCCATAGAATTATCAGCATTAATCAACAGCAAACAAACGACGGACAACGGACAACAGAATTCGTCAAAAAAGTTCAGAGCTGTTTACGGGAACATCGACGATTGGGAAATAAGAGCCGACTTTCCTCAGTTCCATATATTTAAAGTCGAAGACATGAAAGTCGTGATGACACATATCGGAGGTTACCCAAACAATTATGCGCCGGGAATAAAGCAATTACTTTTAGAAGAAAAGCCTGACATTTTCATAAGCGGGCACTCCCATATATTAAAGGTGATGCGCGACCCAATTTTAAATCTGCTTCACCTTAACCCAGGAGCCGCTGGAATGAAAGGATTTCATAAAAAAGTAACCATGATGAGATTTCAAATAAACGGCAAAGAAGCAAGTAATCTCGAGATATACGAAGCCGACAAATATTAAAAAAAAATGCTGCGAAATTCGCAGCATTTTTTTGTTTAACGTAATCTGTCAACAGATTTCAGCAACTCTATATCTTTTTTCACCCATCTCATTGCCAAGACTGACAACACCATATTAATAAGAGGTATATATGTTCCAAACAAATAGCTTACAGTTTCAACGCCAGTTTTTTCTTCTATGTTAGATGCATAAAACAAGAAAATCAATCCGCATAATGCAGCATTCAAGAAAACATTCAACGATGACAATTTCAATTGAAGCTCACGTTTCTTATACATAAAAATAGTCACAGCTGGAATAGCGACAATTAAAACTGTTATAAGAATCAATGGCAATGAATAAGTTGCAGCAAAGGAAAGAGCATCGCTTGCATTTTTAACGCCCCAAATTGTAAGTTTCATCAATTCTCCACCATAATTAAATGAGAACATTGGTGTGAAAAACAAAATTCCGGCAAAAACTGTTGCCAAGAAAAGAAAAATAGTTTGAATTCTTTGTATCATGATTATTTATTTTTTTTTGCAAAGATAATGATAAGATTTTTACAAAATTATTTTTAAAAAAAATATTTAAATCACTTGGATTTTCCAGAAATTTCAATTATTTTTGCACAAGCATTTGAACAATCAACAAATGTTATTGTTTCAATAATAAAGAGGTGATTCTATCTCGTTTTTTCAATAAAAAGTTCCTTCATTTTAACTCAAATCAAAAGGGAAATTCTATGTACGACATCTACGAACTAAACGAAAAATCGTTAGTTGAACTTAAAGAGATTGCTCTCCAATTAGGAGTTGAAAATATCAACTTGCCAAAAAATGAATTAGTTTACAGCATCATTGATCAACAAGCAGTTCATCCTGATATAATCAAAGACAAAAAAGAAAACGATGAAAGTGCAACACCAGAGATAGCTGTTGCAGAAAAACCAAAGAAAAGAGGTCGCAAAATCGCAACGTCAAGACCTGACAAAGAGTTCATGGAAAACAAAGAAAAAGAAAATGCGATTGAGCAATCATCACAAAAATCTGAAAACCAAGATTCTAACGAAAGCGGTGACGCAAAGCCTAAACGTGAGAAACGTCCAAGAATAGGCAAAAGAACCGACGTCGTGAAAACTACAATAAACAATAACGACGAAGAAAATAAAGTAAAACATGTTTCTTCTGTAAAAAAGAGAAGCAAGACCGCAACAAATGAAAACGCTGAAGCAGATAACAAAGTAAAGGAAACTGCAAAAGAAGATATAAAAGAAACTGACATTACGACAGTTGAACCTACTGTTATTGAAAATACTGAAATCATCAATACATCTGTAGTTGAAGAACCATCTGAAGTTTACGAAACAGCACAAAATCAAGCGACTCAAGTACAAGAGGAAAACAGCAAATACAAGAAAGAAGAAATAGTCTCTGAATTTGACGCCGTCGTCAATGCTGAAGGCGTTTTGGAAATAATGCCTGACGGATACGGATTCCTCCGTTCATCAGACTACAACTACCTCAACTCTCCTGACGATGTTTATGTGTCACAGTCACAGATAAAATTGTTCGGACTTAAGACTGGCGACAGCATACAAGGCATCATTCGTCCTCCTAAGTCTGGGGAGAAATATTTTCCACTCATTAAGGTTAACAAAATCAACGGATTAACACCAGAACAGGTACGCGACCGTATCCCATTCGACTACCTCACTCCTCTTTTCCCAACAGAGAAGTTTAAACTCACAGGTCATAATGGCGGTACTATCTCAACAAGAATCATGGACCTCTTCGCTCCTATCGGCAAAGGTCAACGTGGTCTCATCGTCGCTCAGCCTAAGACTGGTAAGACTGTGTTACTCAAAGAAGTTGCCAACGCAATAGCTGCAAACCATCCTGAGGTTTACCTTATTATATTATTGATCGACGAACGTCCTGAAGAAGTAACAGACATGGCAAGAAGCGTTAACGCCGAAGTCATCTCTTCAACATTCGACGAACCAGCAGAAAAACACGTTAAAATTGCTAATATCGTTTTGGAAAAAGCAAAACGTCTGACAGAATGCGGACATGATGTAGTCATCCTCCTCGACTCTATCACACGTCTTGCTCGTGCTTTCAACACAGTATCACCAGCATCAGGAAAAGTTCTTTCCGGCGGTGTTGAAGCCAATGCGCTTCAAAAACCTAAACGATTCTTCGGTGCAGCACGTAACATCGAAAACGGCGGTTCACTCACAATCTTAGCAACAGCATTGATCGACACAGGTTCTAAGATGGACGAAGTCATCTTCGAAGAATTTAAAGGCACAGGTAATATGGAGCTCCAACTCGACCGTCGTCTTTCAAACAAACGCATCTACCCTGCTATCGATATCGTAGCATCAGGTACACGCCGCGATGACTTATTGGTTGACGAACGTACTTTGGCAAGAATCTGGGCTTTGAGAAACCACTTCGCGGATATGACACCAGTGGAAGCAATGGAATTCCTCAAAGACAGAATATCCAAGACACATTCTAACGAAGAGTTCTTGGCAACAATTGATAAATAGAGTCAACAAGACAACAAGACAACAAGACAACAAGTCAACAAGTTTTCTAAAATTTTAGAGCTCTTAATTTCTATAGTTCTAAAAAAGCGTTAGGGATTGGAGCGGCATCCTTTTGGAGGCGGAGACGGATAACGGGGACGGAATTTGGAGGCGGAGGCGGATTTTGGAAGCGAGAATGTAACGAAACGGAAAAAGATATAGCGGAAAGCCCGACGGCGGAGCCGGAACGCCCAAGAAAAAAATAGAAAATTGAAAACTGAAAAATGGACAGTCCACGAAAAATCACAAAACTGACACGAAAAAAATATTCGTGTGATTTCGTGAAGTTTCGTGGATTGTTATTGTCACAGACTCTATCACCGGAAAATCCTCAGTGACTATGTGTCTTGGTGACTTAAAAAACCTTAACAAGGTCTTCTTTCGTCAATCCATTAAAATCGCCAGAACTCATGAAACCTGCAGCGACATTTTCTTTCTTAACATCATTCAAGACGCTCATCAATTCATCCTTCGAATGAACCACCAGAATGTCTTTTCGAGCAAAACCTTCAACTATTCTCTCGTCGCTCATCATCTCCAACTTCTTGATTGCTACAGCATGCGGGTCGTAGAAAACCACCGCCTTGTCGCAGTTGTCGAGACAATGTTCGTAATGATTGATAAACACTTCGCTGAGACTGCTATAAGTATGCAATTCAAAGACAACCAAAAGGAATCTCTCTGAATATTGTTCGCGTAACGCCTTCACGGTCGCAAGGACTTTTGACGGAGCATGAGCGAAATCGCGAAACACCAAATTGTTCTTTTCCTTATTCTCGAACATCAGTTCAAGACGACGCGACGCACCTTTGAACGAAGAGATTGCTTCATAGAATGTCTCATCGCTGACGCCCAACTGCTTGCACACATTGTAAGCCGCATTGATGTTCTTCATATTATGTTCGCCGAAAATCTGAACCGCTATCTTCTTATCGCCATAAATAAGATATGTATTCTCGCCATCGCTCTGATATTGATGAATATCGTAACCGTAAGTAGCGACCTTTGCATTATCGGCAATCTTATTAGCTTCAGCATCATTCTTATCGAAGATAAGACATCCGCCATTTTCTATTGTATCTACATAAATTCTGAATTGTTCGAGATATGAATCGAAGGTTGGAAAAACGTTGACGTGATCCCACCCTATCCCGCTAATCACCGCTATATGAGGATGATATTTATGGAACTTAGGCACTCTGTCGATTGGAGAAGTGAGATATTCGTCTCCTTCTATCACCATATATTTCGCCGTTTCGCTGAGACGCACCATCACGTCGAAGCCTTCGAGCTGCGCACCCACCATGAAATCCGTTTCTATTCCGGCATGTTTCATGACATGAAGAATCATAGAAGTGATTGTGGTCTTGCCATGACTTCCGCCTATCACGATACGCGTTTTGTCTTTGCTTTGTTCGTAGAGATATTCTGGATATGAATACACTTTAAGTCCGAGTTCCTGAGCGCGAATCAGTTCCGGGTTATCGATGCGGGCGTGCATGCCAAGAATCACCGACTCGTATGATTCGTCAAGGATTTCAGGATGCCAACCAATCTGTTCTGGCAATATTCCTTCGTTTTTCAATCGAGTTTTTGAAGGCTCAAAAATCTCGTCGTCGGAACCTGTCACTTCGTAACCTTTTCTATGTAAAGCGATGGCGAGGTTATGCATCGCACTTCCGCCTATAGCAATAAAATGAACTTTCTTCATATCTTAAACAATTTATCGTAATTGCAAAGATAGAAAAAAAAAGTCTCCACGTATCTCCAGTATCTCACGGATTTTTTCATTTACATTTACCGTGATACACGTGATACATGGAGGATTTGGTCATTCCGATTCTTCATATGCTTCCACATAGAAATAATCTTCTTTATTTTCTGCCTCATATAAAATTCCATGTCATAACCATTCACGTTACAAACCGACATAATGTATGAAATCTTCTCAATGTCAAAACTCTTGCTGTCATTTTCACAATTAATAGTACTTATAACTATTGATTCAAACATCTCATACATATTATTATCGGACACTGACAAAACAGGGAGTTCGTATCTGACATAATCAAAATATATAGAGTCATTATCCATCATAATATTTGAGTATAATCTTAACGAAAATAATAACAAAAATACAACAACAAACAATTTACAGATTTTCATAATAAAAGATTTTAAATATTTTATCAATAGAATATAGTTGATATGAGTTACCTAATTCTTTTAAAACATTAGCTTTGGATAGTATCCTTAATTAATTCTATCTTATCCAATTCTTTCTTATATTTTAAAACTGCCAGGTCGCAATAATTTTCATTGTAAAATAATCTGCCAAGACGTGTATAAAACAACGACACAAACCTTATCCTTTCATAGTCCTCTGGATTGTCAACAGACATTGCACGGCGGTTGTGAGACACACGGCGGTGCGTCTGACTTTGGGTCATTTCTTTACTCGCTGAGTCGCAAAGATGCAGAGATGCGCCGTCGCTCGTTGTGCCTTCGACAAGCAGCTCAGTCACCGTGCACAAAGTCTGTTGTCCGTTGTCTGTTGACCTAAAAAAATAAACAATATAAAAACTATAATTATTCTCATAGTTGCAAAGATAGAAAAAATACTACAAGAAAAAAAGGTCATCTGACTTTTTCGTCAGATGACCTCTTAAATTATTTTATGTTTTAATTTTATTTGTTTACAACGACTTTTTGTGTTGATGTTGTACCTTCTGATGTTTCTATTGTCACATAGTAAATGCCGTTTGTCATTGACTCAGTGCTGATTGTCATAACATCAGCATTAGCATTCTGTGAATAAACCATTTGACCGACGCTGTTATAAACAGCTACTTTAGTCATGTTTTCAACAAAAACGTTGATTTCGTTATTAGCAGGATTTGGATAAATTACAGATTGTTTTTCTACAACATCGTTTACGCCAACTGTTTCAGAATAGATTTCAAAAGACATTTCATATCTGAAAGTGTTAGTGTTAGCTGTACCTGATACGATTGTTTGGTTGCTACTGTTTTTAACGCCCCAGAAGCCGCTACCCATACCGTTTCCTTCAGAATTAATCAAAGTTATGCCGTAGCATCCAATTTCAGGGAATACAATTTCTTCTGTATAAACTTTTTTAGGTTGTTCGAATGTCAATGTCTTAAACAATTCACCTGTTGTCATGTTTTTGATTTCAATACTGAAATTTTCAGGGTCTTCACCTGTTTTAAGTTGAATTTTAACATAAGCATCTGATACAGAATAAGCATCTTCAACATTTATTGTATAAACATTATCACCAGGATAAGCATCAGCATTTGAGCCATTAAGATTTGTAGCTTCAACTACTACATTGCCACCGTTTGTTTCAAATGCAGGGAATTCAAATTCAGCAGATTCACCTTTTGCCAATGAACCTTCCCAAAGGTATGTTGAATATTCTGTTCCGTCTTGACCTTTAGCAGTAAACAAAACTGAATTCAAAGTTTCTGTTCCATAGTTTTTGAATGTGAAACGAGGAGACATAACGCCAGAGCATGATGTTAATGGTATATCTTCTACACTTCTCAATGCCATATCATATTGATTGTCGCTATCTACGAGAGATAGTTTAACAGCTTGATAAACTTCTTTGTTTCCATTATAACTTTGTACCCATGCTACGAGTTCACAGTTTTCTCTGTCGTAATTTGCGATGTCAATTGTTTCTGTAACTTCGATAATATCATCTCCTGACATTGCAGTTCCGTTTTGTGTTGGGAGCATATCACGAACAACATAGTTAAGTTCGCTCATTCCTTGCCATGCACGTTGGATATGAGATTCTGTCAATGCTATAAAAACTCTGACATCTGTTGAGTTGCATGTACCGACTTTATTTGCTGTAGCCTTAACTTCAAACTGTGTTCCTGATTTCCATGAGAAAGAAAGGTCGAGTTCGAAAGGACTTGTCACATTGATACGTTGATTATAAGCAGAGAGAGCTTGAGTGTAAGAATAATCAATGTATTGTTGGTTATTAGATTGGCCACCTACTGATGGAGACAACACACCGTCAACTTTCATTGTTGGATATGAGCTGATATAATAATAATTAGCTCTTTGGTTTGTCTCGTTTGTATAATATTCTGGAGCTGAGAATGCACTTGTATGGAAGGCGATTGGAGCAACAGCTTTACCTTCTTCCAACAATCTACCTACAGCCATAGCTGCGGCTGGACAATAAGGGCAGTTAACCCCTGTAAAAACTTCTAACAAAACGCATTCGCGAGCAACATTCTGTGCTGTCACGTTAGTGAACAACATGACTGCTGCAACAATTGTAAGTAATAACTTCTTCATTTTCTAATTTAATTTTTAATTGATTTAACGTGCTGCAAATTTACGTTTTTTATTTTGATTACAGATATTATTTAAGCATAAAAAAAGACGTCATAAAACATGACGTCTTCATCTTAATTATGCGTTACAAATCATTTATTAACAACAACTTTTTGCAATGATTGTTTTCCGTCAGCAGTCACTACATTAACGAAATACATACCATTTGTCCATGATTCTGTATTGATTTTTGCAAAGCTGTTATCAACTGATTCTGTATAAATCATCTGACCGATGCTGTTGTAAACTGTAACTTTTGCGATATTTTCAGCAACAACATTGATGAATGAATTTGCAGGATTTGGATAAACGCTAATTGATTCTGCCTCTACTACATTTTCAACTGATTCGCTGCTGTATTTAACTTCAACAGGCATTTCATATCTGAATGCGTTTGATGAGCTGCTGCCTGAAACAATAGTCTTATTGTTTGCATCTTTGATTCCCCAGAATCCATTGCCGCAACCATTGCCAGCTGAATTTCTGAATGTAATTCTGTAGCATCCAAATTCTGGGACTGTCACTTCTTCTGTATAAACTTTATTAGGTTGATCGAAGGTTAAAGTTTCAATCACTTCATTCTTGTCCATATTCTTAATTTCAATGCTAAAGTTTTGGTTGTCAGCACCTGTTTTAATTTGAATTTTCATATAACCTTCTTCAATGTTAGTAGGCTCAACAACGTTCAATACAAAATTGTTATCGTATATATATTCATCGTCATTACTACCATTGAGGTTTACAGCCTGAATTTTCAAAAAGCTTGAACCTGCGAAATCTATTTCTGGCATAACAAATTCTGCTTGTGCACCTTTTGCTAATGTACCATTCCATTGATATGTACCTATTTCAGTATTTGTATCGTCCAAGATTTGGAACAAAGCAGATTGCAATGTTTCACTGCCATAGTTTCTAATTGTCATACGAGGAGTTACTACACCTGAACATACTTCTGAAGGAACTTCTTCAACATTAATTATACCTAAGTCATATTGAGCAGCTGATGTTGTGATAGGCATTTTTACAGCTTGCCACACTTCTCTTTGACCATTATAAGATTGGACCCAAGCAATGAGTTCACAGTTTTCTTTTTTACTGCTACCAATGTTGAATAAACCTGTAACTACTTGTGTATCTTCTGTTAACTCAACACCTGATGATGGTGTAACGATATCACGGCATACTGCGTTTAATTCTGGCAAACCTTGCCATGATTGTTGGATATGAGATTCTGTCAAAACAATAAAAGCTCTTAAATCTGTGCCATCACATTCTCCGACTTTTGTAACAACAGCTTTAGCTTCACATTGTGTTCCAGAATGATAGTCGAAAGAAAGCTCAATTGTAAAAGGACTTGGTTTGCTTATACGTTCATCGTAGTATGGCTTGTATTTGCTATACATACTGCTTGAAGCTGTTCCACCACCTTCGATTTTGTTCATGCCATCAATGAGAACTGTTGGAAAGCTGTTAACACTATAATAAGTAGCTCTACCGTTTGTTTCTGCATTTGCATATTCTGCTGGTGAATAATATGAATTATGGAATGCAATAGGTGCAATCGACAAGCCTTCTTGCAACATTTGAGCGATTCCATTTGCAGCTGCAGGACAATATGGGCAGCCAATTCCTGTAAATGCCTCAATTAAAACGCATTCACGAGCGACATTCTGTGCTGATACGCTTCCAGCTATCATCACAGACGCAACGATTGAGAGTAAAAATTTCTTCATTTGTAATTAAATTTTAAGTTTATTCTAATTTTGTAATAGTTGGCAAATTTACATTTTTTTCTCAAAAAAATTGTTCTTTATTTACAGAATATTTCTCATTTTTGTAAAAAAAATTATGTTAGACAAATTACTCATAAAACACTTCCTCGATTATCTGAGATTGGAACAGTCAATGTCCGACAACAGTATCACCGCTTATTCTCACGACATCGAGATGTTCATGCATTATTTATCCAACATAAAACATTCTATGTTATTGAAAGACATACAACAAGAAGACATTGAAAATTTCTTTGCATATCTTTATGACTTAGGTATGTCTGCGAGTTCTCAAGCCAGAATTTTATCAGGCATAAAAAAATTCTACAATTATCTCGTTCAAGAGAAAATTGTAGTTGAAAATCCCACCTTACTCATATCCTCACCTTCCATTGGCCGTCATCTGCCAGATGTTCTTACATACATCGAAATAGACTCAATGATAAACGCCATAGATTTAAGCCAGCCATTAGGCCACAGAAACAAAGCCATTCTTGAAGTGATGTATGCATGCGGTCTAAGAGTTTCAGAAGTCATCACATTGAAAATAAGCAATATATATTTCAACGACGAATTTATCAGAGTCTTCGGAAAAGGGAACAAAGAACGACTTGTTCCTATTAGTCATTCCACTATAAAAACGCTCAAACTTTATCTTGAAGGCGAGAGATTACATCAAGCCATAAATCCAAAACACACCGACACAGTGTTTATTAACAGAAGAGGTTCTGGTTTGAGCAGACAGATGATATTTTTAATGATAAAAGGACTTGCCAAAAAAGCTGGAATAAAAAAGAATATCGGACCACATACAATCCGACATTCTTTTGCCACTCATTTGTTGGAAGGCGGGGCTGATTTAAGAGCCGTTCAACAAATGCTCGGCCATTCAAATATCAGCACAACAGAGATTTACACTCATGTCTCAGATCAATATCTGAGAGAGGTAATTTCCATCTTTCACCCTCGCTTCAATGATAATTCTATTTAATTATATTTCCTTCCGAATCAACAATAACACCCCAAACCACGTCAATCAATTCACCTTCATTAAAATAGAAGTCAAGCATCAACTCGTCGTAAATCAGACATGTATCACCTTCTTGTTCTTCCTCATCAAATTCTTTGTAACCATTTCTCTTCATCAAATCAACAATTTGATTACGTCCCATCTCATAAACACGCTCCCCGAAAAGCGTAGCGTCTTCATTGCTGGTAGAAATGCTTGCTACAATAGGCTTTGAAATACCTTCAAAACAAATCGAGATACCTTCGGCATCATAATCGTAAAGAACGGAATAATTTTCATTTCCTTCAACGAGAGACTCCATTTCTTCATTGTTAGAAGGCATTCCGTAAATGTTAATTATTTCCTCAACCGACATTCCAAACTTGATGTCTCCATAACCTTTTAATGGTTCGATTACTAAATTTTCCATATTTATGTTATTCAAAACGTATTGACTTAGACGGATTTATATTATTTATTACCATTGTCGGAATCAACATCATCAAAACCCAAAGAACGAATGTTCCTACATTCAAAAGAACAATGTATGACAAATTCAATTCAATAGGAACAGATGACAAATAATATGATTCCGCCGACAACTTAATAATGTCTGTATATTTCTGTACCAAACACAAACCTATTCCGAAAATATTTCCAGCCAACATACCTATAATTAATATGCGACATGAACGCTGCAAGAAAATCTTCCTGATAAATGAATTATTTGCACCCATCGACTTCAAAACACCTATGGTTGATGTCCTTTCCAAAACTATTATAAGCAACATACTTATAATTGTAATCCCAGCAACCAACAACATCAACACTATGATAATCACCACGTTCATATCTTGAAGATCTAACCAGTCGAATATCTGAGGATACAACTCTCTCGCTGTGTATGAAACAAGATTTGTAGGTATGTTATAATAAATGAAATTATTCGCTTCGTAAACATCAATTTCGTCCGTAAGTTGTATTTCAAGATGACCAACAAGATTATCATTCCAACCATTAAGACGTCTGATCTGATTTAAATCGCAATATATGAAACGCTCATCGCATTCTGTAAGACCTGTTTCATAAATTCCTTTAACAACGAATTTGCGTCCTCGCGTTTTCATATCTTCACCAACAAACCATAACCTCACTTCATCACCTTCCGCAATAAA
The DNA here is from genome assembly GCA_045631805.1 of Bacteroidales bacterium. Taxonomy (GTDB): domain Bacteria; phylum Bacteroidota; class Bacteroidia; order Bacteroidales; family F082; genus Limimorpha. The sequence continues at coordinate 36,722 of JAZQVL010000027.1, forward strand.
CATTTTATCTGCTATAACCTTAGATATGACAACATTGTTAGAGCGTTCATTTTCATTATATTGAGGAACACTTCCTGAAACTATATTGTTATTAATGTATGTCCAATCGTAATCCTTATCTACTCCTTTTAAAACCACGCCGTGAATTTCATCATCTGTTTTTATAATACCAGCTTTGTTCGCAGTTGGATATACAGCTTTCACAAAATCTAATTCCAATCTCGATTTTAACAGACTATCATACACAAATGGAGTTTCCTCAATCGACTCATTCTGATTCAAGACTTGTATTTGTATTGGAGAGACAAAACCTACAACCTTATCTTTTATCTGGTTTTTAAATCCCACAACAACAGCTATGGAAATCAACATAATAGATATTCCCAAAGCAATACTGACAATAGCTATCTTCATAACTACCGAAGACAGATTTTCCTTCGACAATGAAAATATTCTTGATGATATAAACCTTGTTGCTTTCATTTTTTTCTTATCATTGCAAAAATAATCATTTATTCAAGTATATGCAAAAGTTTTTTTTATTTTTATTCGTTTTTACATTTATCAACTATAATGTCATAGCACAAAAAAAGAATGTCAAAAGCATAAACCACGCAGAAGATGCCATTGTTGGCGCTTCACGATTGGAATTATATCTTCATGATTTACAAAACAAAAATGTAGGCATAATTGCAAATCAGACAAGTATTTTCAACAACACACATCTTATCGACACGCTCCTAAACGAAGGCGTCACAATTAAAAAAATTTTCACGCCAGAACATGGCTTCAGAGGATCCGCCGATGAAGGCGCTGCCATCAACAACAGCATTGATGAAAAAACACAGCTTCCAATAATTTCTTTGTACGGCAACAACAAAAAACCAAACAAAGAACAGCTTAAAGACATCAACATACTTCTTTTTGATTTACAAGACGTTGGCGTAAGATTTTACACTTACATTTCAACCATGACTTACGTAATGGAAGCTGCCGCAGAGAACAATATTCCTCTTATTGTTCTCGACCGTCCTAACCCAAACGGATTCTACATCGATGGTCCTGTAATGGAAAAAGAAAACACTTCATTCGTAGGATTACATCAAGTACCTGTTGTTTATGGACTTACGATAGGTGAATACGCAATGATGGTTAATGGTGAATTTTGGTTGAAAGACAGTCTTCAATGCGATTTAAAAATAATTCCTCTTGGAAATTACAACAGAAATGCCATTTACGAACTTCCTATAAAGCCATCTCCAAATCTTCCAAACTGGGAATCTGTATATCTCTACCCTTCTCTTTGTTTTTTTGAAGGAACCATTGTAAGTGTCGGTCGTGGAACAGAATATCCATTTCAAGTTTATGGACATCCTCTTATGAATGAAGAATTTAGCTTTACACCAAAACAAACTGAAGGGAGAAAAGCACCGCTGCTTTGTGACCAGGAGTGTCACGGTGAATACCTAATTGACTATGCTCACAATTATAAGCATAACAAAAAAGAATTGAATTTAAGCTGGCTTATAAATGCATATAATCAATTGAAAGACAACGAGAAATTTTTCAATAACTTTTTAGTCAAACTAACCGGCACAAAAGTTTTAGAACAACAAATCAAAGACGGAATTAGTGAAGAGGAAATCAGAAAAAGTTGGGAACCAAAACTTTATGAATATAAAAAAATCAGAGAGAAATACTTGATTTATAACGACTAAAGTCTAATAATAAAAGACTAAAGTCAAATGATAAAAGGCTAAAGTCAAGAGTTAAAAAACTTTTGTCTTTAGCCTTTTATCTTTAAACATTAGACATCACAAAGTTCTGCCAGGATATACTTTAAGAGCTTCATTAAGGATATTCATCGCTTCTTCGAGGTCTTCTTTTTTCAAGCAGTAGCTAATTCTAACTTCTTGTGTTCCACGACCTTCTGTTGAATAGAAGCCACTTGCTGGAGCCATCATAACAGTCTTGCCGTTATAGTTATAATCTGTCAACATCCATTTGCAGAATTTTTCACCGTCATCAATCGGGAGATGTGCTACAATATAAAACGCACCTTTTGGAGTTGGACAATATGCTCCTTCTATTTTGTTAATGCCTTCTATACAAACATCACGACGTGATTGGTATTCTCTGACGATTTCTTCGTAATATGAAGGAGGACAATCGAGTGCCGCTTCACCAGCCACCTGACCGAATGTAGGAGGAGAAAGACGAGCTTGTGCAAATTTCATAGCTGCCTCCAACAATTCTTTATTTCTTGTAATCATACGACCTATACGGATACCACATGCACTAAATCTTTTTGAAGCAGAGTCGATCAAGATAACATGATCTTCAATACCCTCGAGATTCAAAGCTGAATAATGTGTAGCCTTTTCGTAGCAAAATTCACGATATACCTCGTCCGAAATAAGGAAGATGTTATATTTCAAAACAATTTGACGCAATGTTTCCATCTCTTCTTTTGAATAAAGGTAACCTGTCGGATTGTTTGGATTGCAAATCAAGATAGCCTTTGTTCTTGGTGTGATAGCTTTTTCAAACTCCGAAATATCAGGAAGCGCAAAACCTGTATCAATAGAAGAATAAATCGGTTTCACGTTTACGCCAACATTCTTTGCAAAGCCATTGTAGTTAGCATAGAAAGGTTCTGGGATTATCACTTCGTCGTCGGGATCCATAATTGTAAGGAATGTCATAAGAAGAGCTTCTGAACCTCCGGTTGTAATAATCATTTCTTCCGGTTTCACATTGATACCAACCTTTTCATAATATTCGCACAATTTTTTTCTGTATGAAAGCGTACCTTGTGACGGAGAATATTTTACCACCTTTTCGGTATAATTACGAACAGCCTCAAGAGCTAATTGAGGAGTCTCAATATCAGGTTGACCTATATTAAGATGGAATACTTCTATACCTCTTTCTTTTGCAGCATCTGAGAAAGGAACGAGTTTTCTGATTGGTGATGCTGGCATATTTTTAGCCTTTTGTGATATACTTGGCATAATTGTAAGTTTTTTTGTTAGATAAAAAAAGCCACCTTAATAAAAAGGCAGCTCATAAATTATTAAAATGATGAATTATTTACAGGAGAACCGAATGAATTATTTTTTGTAGGAAGCGCTTCTGTTGGTTCTGGCAATATCTTACCTTTTATATATAGCTTCACTTCCTTATTTGTCATCGCATTTGAAAAAATCGTAACATATTTGCTGAAACTTCCTGGACGGTCTGTGTTTTTATATGTCACCTTAATCACATCTGTCTCGCCTGGAAGAATTGGTTTTTTAGGCCATTCAGGAACTGTACAACCACATGAAGACTTTGGTTGTGAGAGAATTAAAGGCTCATTTCCTGTATTTTTAAATACAAATTCGTATGTACCATTACCTCCGTATGGAATTTCACCGAACTGATGAGTTGTTTTCTCAAATGTAATTTCAGGACCATTTTGAGAAACTGTCTGTGCATTTACAAAAGATGTCATTACAAACATCATAAAAACTACTGCTAATAACTTTTTCATCTTATCTTTTTTTATTAAAAAACATATCTTTATTTATGCTTCAAAGGTACATATTTTTCTTTTAAATAAGCACGAAATATTTTTTTTATTTTTTTTGAAAAAAATGTTTTTTGTATCAAAATTATTTCTATCTTTGCAGCGCAAATGGCGAGGTAGCTCAGTTGGTTAGAGCGTCGGATTCATAACCCGGAGGTCATGAGTTCAATTCTCATCCTCGCTACAGAGCTTAAACAACTGTAAAACAGCGACTTTTTAAGTCGCTGTTTTTGTTTTATACACAACAATACACATATTCAGTACATCAAAATCATTATACAACATCAAAAAAGCATGATATTTTTTAATAAAATCATGCTTAAAATACTCACTTTTAACTTATTTTGTGATTTTTTTCGCCGTCAAAAATCATTTTTTAACAACAAAAACATATCATTATTTTCTATTTTTTATCATTCATGTCGAATAAAGGCAAGCCCTCACCTTACTAAAATCACGTTTTTTCAAATCTTCTGGACTTATTATTATATACAACATCCCCATATCCATAAACAAAAGATTGTAATCTTCACCTTCATCGGAGTCTATTTGCAATAGATTCAACCAGCCTTCACAGGGCGAATCCCAATCTTCATATTCAAATTGAAATGGATTCCCTAACAATTTATGACCATCAGCATTATCCCACACAACTTCAAAATCAATTTTCCTCTCTTTTATATTTGGAAAACAATCGTCATCAAACACTATTTGCCCAAATGCGTTTTCATCAACATCATCCACATAATAAACTTTCACATATTCCTCAGTCCACATTGGACCATACGGAGGTTCAAATTCATCATAATGTCCAAGATAATATGCAATGTCACAAAAAAAATACAACATCCCTTTATTAGGGAAAACATTTTTCTCATCAAAAATTGACAATTCATCACATCTAATCTGACACAAAAACATCAATGAATCATCAAACTGAAAACCCCGAGGAATATCAGGATTTCCCCACCATTTACTTTTACAGAACAAATCCTCTTCTGTCAATGATAATTTCAATTGAATCGCCGACATTTTTTTTCCACAAAGATAATTTATTCCTATTTAAAAAATAAATTTCAACGATATTTTTTATTATTTTTGCAAAAGTGTAACGAGCATTATTTTAGCAAATGTCAGCATTCAAATCAAGTTTGAATAGATTGATTATCAACATATTCCTTATTATGATGTTTTTCATATCAAATCCATCCATAATAAAGGGACAAGATTCTATTTTCCAAAATCTACCTTACACTATCAAAATCGACACACTCACAAAAATAGATACAACATACATAATAGACACCATCATTAACAAATACACATATATCGTTACCGACACCATTTATGCATCATCACATAACGACTCAGTAATGCCAACCAACGACAGTGACGAAGAAAACAAAGATTTCTACCACAAATTAGAAGGAAATTTCGGCATCACATTAAATCAGCTGGCAATTACCCATTGGGCAGCTGGTGGCGAAAGCAACGGAAGCGGGAAAGTCACATCAAACATAACATACAAATATAACAGAAAACTATTCAATTATGTTGTCAACGGAATCTTTGCTTATGGAATGTCGAGTTATGCAAAAGACAAAAGATACGAAAAAAGCGAAGACAGATGCGAAATTTCAATGACAATGTCCAACAATAACAGCAACAATTTGTCTTTCACAAGCATAGCATCTTTAAAAACACAATTTACTAATGGTTACGCCTACCCTAATGACTCCGTTCCCATTTCAGGATTCTTTGCGCCTGCTTATATCAATATATCTGCAGGTTATAATTACAACGTAAAAAATTATCTCTCAATTTATATAAGCCCCATTGCTGGAAAAATGACTGTCGTTACCGACCAGCGGCTTGCTGATATTGGCTCATACGGCGTCGAGGCTGGTTATTGGAATATTTATAACGGAGACAGCACTTGGGTTAACGGTAAAAACATTTTGAGCGAGTTGGGTATCAATGTATTAATAAAATACAAACAAGATTTTCAAAATAACATTTCCATTTTCTCCACACTCAACCTTTACAACAATTACATGGACTCCAACAAGTCTAACCGTTGGAATATTGATGTCGATTGGGAAACTGGTATAAAATTTACTATAAACAAAAGAATTTCAGCAATAATAAACGTTCATTTAATTTACGACGACAACATCAAATTCACATTAACCGAAATCGTTGACGGCGTAGAAATTACCAAACAAAGTCCAATATTACAATTCAAAGAGTCGCTTGGTATCACTTTTTTATATAAATTTGCGACAGATTAAATAAAAAAATGTAATATGAATATACTTGTAACAGGATCTAATGGTCAATTAGGCAACGAATTCAGGAAGATTGCGTTGTTTGACGCCAACCATAATTGGTCATTCACCGACATAGACTCATTAGACATTTGCAACGAAGATTCTGTTAGACGCAATTTTACAGAAAACAACATAGAAGTCTGTATAAATTGTGCAGCATATACTGCGGTTGATAAAGCAGAAGACGAAGAAGAATTAGCAAGAAAAATAAATTCAGAAGCCGTCAAAAACCTTGCAAATATATGCAAATCAAACAATTCACTTTTAATTCACATCTCCACCGATTATGTTTTTGACGGAACTTCAATACGTCCATATTTAGAAAACGACCCTGTTTCACCAAACAGCGTTTATGGCAAAACAAAAGCCCAGGGCGAACAAAACATCGTCACTTCCGGTTGTAATTACATTATAGTAAGAACTTCATGGCTGTATTCGTCTTTTGGAAATAATTTTGTTAAAACAATGTTGCGCTTAGGTTCAGAAAGAGAATTCGTAAACGTAGTTGACGACCAAAATGGAAATCCTACATGGGCTTATGATTTGGCCAACGCAATAGTTTTACTTATACAAAGATTTGATAATAAAGAAGTTAAAGAAATATTCAATTATTCAAACGAAGGTACAATTCCTTGGAGCAATTTCGCAGAAGCAATATTTTACATAGGAAATAAAAATTGTGAAGTCAAACCTATCTCCACAAAAGAATATGGTAGCAAAGCACAACGTCCTGCGTTCAGCGCTTTAGATAAAACAAAAATAAAACAATACACAGGAATAAAAATTCCATTTTGGAGAGAAAGTTTGTTAAAATGCATTGAAGAAATAAAAAATAACAACTAAATAACTTAATTATGAAAAATATAAGTCCAGAAATCATCGAAAGAGCAAAGGTATGGTTGTCAGACCAATACGATTCTAAAACCAGAAAACAAGTCCAAGATTTAATCGACAATAATCCAGAAGAATTATTAGAATGTTTTTACAAAAACTTAGAATTCGGAACTGGAGGTTTAAGAGGAATAATGGGCATCGGAACCAACAGAATGAACTCATACACAGTGGCGATGGCAACACAAGGTTTCGCTAACTACATAAAAATGATGTTTCCAAACATCCAACAGCCACAAATTGCAATTGCATACGACTGCAGAAACAACAGCAAAGAATTTGCCCAAACCGCCGCAGAAGTAATGTCAGCAAATGGTCTTAAAGTATTCATTTTCAATTCTTTAAGACCAACACCAGAACTTTCTTTCGCAATTCGCGAATTAAAATGCCAAGCTGGTATTGTAATAACAGCTTCACACAATCCAAAAGAATACAACGGATACAAAGCATATTGGGAAGATGGCGGACAATTGGTTAGCCCTCATGACAAAAACGTCATCACAGAAGTTGAAAAAATCACTGATTTTTCAATGGTTAACTTCAACTCGAATGAAAAATTAATCGAATACCTTGACGAAAAATTTGATGACATATACATTAATAAAATATTAGATTTATCACTTTCACCAGAATCAATAAAAAAACAAGACAATTTAGTTTTCGTTTACACACCTATCCATGGAACAGGTGGACAAATAATACCAAAATTATTCAGCAAAGCCGGATTTAAAAACATTCATTGCGTTGAAGAACAAATGATTGTTGACGGCAACTTCCCTACCGTCGTTTCACCAAATCCAGAAGAAAAAGCAGCATTAACATTAGCTATTGAAAAAGCAAAACAAGTTAATGCCGACGTCGTTCTAGCTACAGACCCTGACGCCGACAGAGTTGGAATAGCAGTTAAAGATGAAAACGGAGAATTTGTTTTATTAAACGGCAATCAAACAGCAGCCATTTTAACTTACTATCTTTTAACTCGTTGGAATGAATTAGGCAAACTCACCGGAAATGAATATATTGTCAAAACAATTGTCACAACAGAACTTTTATTTGACATAGCCAATAAATTCAATGTCGATAAGTTTGACGTTCTGACAGGTTTTAAATTCATTGCAGACAAAATATTAAACAATCCAGAAAAGACATTCATCGGTGGCGGTGAAGAAAGCTATGGATTCTTAATCGGTGACTTCGTAAGAGACAAGGACGCAAACAGTGCATGCTTCATGATTGCTGAAATAGCCGCATGGGCAGCCCAACAAAACAAAACACTTTATCAAATTTTAAAAGAAATTTACATAGAATTCGGATTTTACAAAGAAGGTCTTTTATCATTAACAAAAAAAGGCATCAGCGGCAGTGAAGAAATCAAAAACATGATGCACAGATTCAGAAACGACCCTCCAAAAGAAATCCTCGGTTCCAAAATAATTGAAATAAAAGATTACAAATCAAGCATCTGCAAAGACATCAATTTAAAAACAGAGAATACAATAAATCTCCCTAAATCAGATGTATTACAATTTTTCACCGAAGACGGAACAAAAATAAGCATACGCCCATCAGGTACAGAACCTAAAATAAAATTCTACTTCGGAATCAAAGCAAAATTAAACAACATTGCCGATTTCGAAGTAGTAAATAATGAATTAAACGATAAAATAAACAATCTGATCAAATTATTCTCAGAATAACAATTTTATTCGTTGATACGATTAACAGCATCTATCGCCAATTGATAATCTGGATAAGATCTTAAAATTTGGAGGTAGATGCTTTTCGCATTAATATAGTCTCCCATTTGCTCATAAGTACGGCCTTTATTAAACAAAGCATTTACCGATTTAGGATTTATCTCCAACACCTTATTAAAACATTCCAATGCTTTTTCATTATCTCCCAAATACACCAAATTTATATATCCTTGATTATAGATACAATCTGGATGATTTGGAACAATATACAACAATGAGTCGTAATACATTATAGCTTGTTCTGGATAACCATTATCTTGCAAATACAACGCATAGTCATATTTTAAAGACAAATCATCAGGGGATGCCTTAATAGCCTCTTCAAAGAAAGCCTTCGCTGCCAATGTATCATTTTGAGCAGCATAAATATGAGCAATCTGAATCTTAGGTTCAATAAAACTTTCATCCTGAATACGGGCAGTCATAAAATTCTTCATTGCTGCTACTGTATCATTAACCGACAAAGCAATCATTGCACGCATGAAATAAGCTCGCGGATTAAATCTATCAAGTTCTAAAGCTTTGTCAATATATGCATTAGCCAAATTAGCATTACCTTGCAAAAAACTGAGTTCAGATAATTTAACTATCGGTCTGGAATCCAATGGAGCATATTCACATGCTTTATTCAATGTCAGCAAGATATTATCATCATCGCCAAGAGCATAATAAATATCAGCTAAAACAAGATGAGCCTCAATGTTTTTTCTATCAAGCGACAATGCCGTATTAATATCTTTTATCGCTGAACTTATTTTTTCATTTGACAAATTGACACGAGCTCGCTGAACATACAAATCACTATCTAACGAATCAACCGCTATAGACTCTGTCAAAACATCAACTTCTGTTTTATTTGACGCATTAACTTCCTGAGTTTTTTTCTCTTCCTTAACTTTATTATTGGTATTATTCTCAGAGCAACTTGCCAAAAACAAGATGCTCATGAGAATCATTATCATTTTATTCATTGTCAATAAATTATAAATCTTGATCACTATTTTTCAATGCTTCCATAATTTTAGCGAACAATTCTTCACTTAATTCTGGATTTTCGTCGAGAAGACGTTTTAAAGCATCTCTACCTTGTCCTAATTTTGTTTCATTATAGCTAAACCATGAACCAGCTTTCTTGATAACACCTGTTTCAACGCCAAGGTCAATAATTTCACCTGTTAAGGAAATTCCTTCTCCGTAAAGAATATCAAATTCAGCCTTCTTAAACGGCGGAGCCACTTTATTCTTAACGACCTTAACTTTCACTCTGTTACCACTGATGTTTTCTCCATCTTTAATTTGACTTACTTTTCTAATGTCAAGTCTTACTGAGCTATAGAATTTCAACGCATTACCACCTGTTGTTGTTTCAGGGTTACCGAACATAACGCCAAGTTTTTCACGTAATTGGTTGATAAAGATGCAAACGCAACCAGTTTTGCTAATTGTAGCTGTCAGTTTACGCATTGCCTGTGACATCAAACGAGCTTGCAAACCCATTTTACTATCACCCATTTCACCTTCAATTTCACTCTTTGGAGTCAAAGCCGCAACAGAGTCAATAACAATAACATCAATGGCACCTGAACGAATAAGATTTTCAGCAATTTCCAAAGCTTGTTCTCCACAATCCGGTTGTGATATAAGAAGATTTTCAACATCTACGCCAAGTTTCTTTGCATAAAAACGATCAAATGCATGTTCTGCATCAATAAACGCTGCTATTCCACCTTGTTTTTGAGATTCCGCTATGACATGCAAAGCCAATGTTGTTTTACCAGAACTTTCAGGTCCGAAAATCTCAACTATTCTGCCTTTTGGCAAACCACCTATTCCCAACGCATAATCAAGGCCCAAAGAACCTGTAGGAACGCTCTCCACTTTCTCTGCTGCAGTTTCGCCCAAACGCATAATACTACCTTTTCCACAAGCTTTCTCTATATTGCCAATAGTTGCTTCTAACGCTTTTAATTTCTCTCTTCTAATTTTTTCTACTTCCTCAGCTGTAATGTTCTTTTCCATACACTTAAATAATTAAAATCCAACCACTTATTTATTTTACCTCAAGCATTAATATAATTGCAGAAAACTTTCATTTTTATAGTTTTACAATCAATTAATGACGTTACAAATATACGTCATTTATATTTTACTGTCAAGCATTTTAACTATTTTTAACGTTAGTTAAAAAATAATCACATATAGATGTTATACCACATTTTTCACATTCCGGCTTGCGCGCTTTACAAACATACCGACCATGCAAAATCAACCAATGATGCGCTTTAGGAATGACTTTTTCAGGAAAATATTTCACCAACTGTCTTTCCGCCTCCAATGGATTTTTAGCATCACTCGTAAGTCCAATCCTGGCTGAAACCCTAAATACGTGCGTATCAACCGCCATAGCTGGTTTATTGAACGCAACAGAAGCTACAACATTTGCTGTTTTTCGTCCCACTCCTGGCAATACCTGCAATTCATCTACATTTTCCGGCACGACACCTTTATATATAGACACTAAAGTCTTCGCCATCCCGACCAAATTCTTAGCTTTATTATTCGGATATGAAATTGATTTAATTAACGAATACACCTCCTCCACGCTTGCTTCAGAAAGCGACTCAGCATCCGGGAAACGCTCAAACAAAGCAGGTGTCGTCATATTAACCCTTTTATCTGTACATTGCGCAGAAAGAATCACCGCCACAACAAGTTGGTATGGATTTTCAAAATTCAGCTCAGATTCCGCAACTGGCATATTTTCTTCAAAATAATTTATCAATTCAGCATATTTCTTTTCAATCATTTTTTATTTTATTTTGAACAAAATTAAGATTTTTTTATTAATATTGCACATAAAAAATGACAAGAATATGAAAAATAATTTAATTGAAATATTTGTTGGCTCAGACATCGAAGCTAAGTATATAGCATCATTACTCATTGATAACCAAATAGAATGCTTTGTAAAAAACCAATTAGAAGGAAGTCTTTCTGCAGGTTGGGTAAATGGTTCCGAGTATAACAGCACGACTATCAGCATAGACATAAATGACGCTGATAAAGCAAAAGAAATCATCAATGAATATTACAAATCAAATCCAACGGAATAGCCAATTCCGTATTCACATCAATCACTCATTGATATTATAGCATTTTTCAGTGATTTTTTTTTAAAATCATAATAAAATTTGAAAATCAAAGCATTTTTTTCGGATTTTTGCACAAAATATTAAGCTAATGGGTAAATATAATTTATCAGAAGTTAAGACAAAAAGAGAAATCAAGCAATGGCTTGACTTCCCAGCCAAATTATATAAAAAAGACCCTCATTATGTTAGACCATTAGACAATGAGGTTGAAAACGTTTTTGACAAATCCAAAAACAAGCTATTCCGTCATGGCGATGCAACAAGATTTTTGTTAAAAGACGAAAAAGGCAACGTAGTTGGCAGAATAGCAGCATTTTACGACGAAAAAACATCCAATACATACAATAAAGAAGAAAACGGCCAGCCAACTGGAGGATGCGGCTTTTTTGACTGCATTGACGACCAAGAAGCAGCCAACATTCTCTTCGATGCTGCCAAACAATGGAACATCGCTCATGGACAAGAAGCAATGGACGGTCCAGTAAACTTTGGCGACAGAGACTATTTCTGGGGATGCCTATACGATGGATTTACCGACCCAGTATATAATATGCCATACAATTATCCGTACTACAGCAAATTATTTGAAAACTACGGATTTCAAACATTTTTCAAACAATTAACATATCGCAGAATTTTCCAAGCTGGTGGCATCGACCCTATTTTACATGAAAAGGCAAAACGTTTTTATGGAAACCCAAGCTACAGCTTCGAAATTCTCGACAAGCGTAAAATAGACAAATACGCAGACGATTTCTTAATAATCTATAACAAGGCATGGGGAGCAATACCTGGCTCCACCAAACTGACACGCCAACATGCAATAGGATTGCTAAACAGCTTAAAACCGATAATAGATCCAAGATTAATGCATTTTGCATATCACATTGACGAAAATGGCAAAAAAGAACCTATAGGCTTCTTCCTTCTTATGATTGACCTCAATCAAATATATAAAGGTCTTAACGGCAAAATGAACCTTATAAACAAACTGAGGATTTTATGGAGAGTTAAAGTCATCAAAAAATGCGACAGAGCTATTTCGCTCGTATTTGGCATTGTACCAGAACACAGAGGAAAAGGTCTCGAAGCAGGCTTAGTTTGTTCATTAGAATCACAACACCTCAAAAAGAGATTTAAGTACAAAGATTTACAACTCAATTGGATTGGAGATTTCAATCCTCCAATGATGAAAATAGCAGAAAGCGCTGGCGCATCTGTTTTCAAAACTCATATAACATACAGATACCTTTTCGACAGAGAAAAACCTTTTACAAGAGCTAAACTACAGAAAAACAAATAAAAACTTATTTTATATAAAGTTATACTTTAATATAAAAAACACTTATAGGAGGCATCAAAAACCTCCTATTTTTTATTTTTCAAGTCTAAAAAAGAATCAAAAGATTTATTAAATTTGCAAAAAATTGAACAATGATTAAAGTTAACAATATATATAAATCATTTGGCAATGTTGACGTTTTAAAAGGCGTTGATTTGACCATAAACAAAGGCGAAGTGGCTTGTATTGTAGGAGCGTCTGGAGCAGGAAAGTCAACTTTACTACAGATTATGGGAACATTGGAAAAAGCAGACAAAGGCAGCATTTCAATCGACAACCAGGACGTTTACAAACTAAACCCCAAAAACCTTGCAGCATTCAGAAATAAGAAAATAGGATTTGTTTTTCAATTTCACCACTTATTGCCAGAATTTACAGCTTTAGAAAACATCTGTATTCCAGCATATATCGCTGGTACTTCTAAAAAAGAAGCCACTGAAAAAGCCGTGCAATTACTTGAATATTTGAATCTTACAGATAGAAAAGACCATAAACCATCAATGCTTTCAGGCGGAGAACAACAACGAATTGCAGTTGCAAGAGCACTTATCAACAATCCTGCAATCATTCTCGCTGACGAACCTTCCGGAAACCTTGATTCTCAATCAGCTAAAGAACTTCACGAATTATTTTTCAACCTAAGAGATAAAACCGGACAAACATTTATAATCGTAACTCACAACCCTCAATTGGCAGAAATGGCTGACAAAACATTCACAATGAAAGACGGAGTAATTGTGTAAAACAATAAATAATCCATAATAACGTTGATGTAAAAAATTAATTTATGAAAAAGATATTTTTCACTATATTATTAGCAATCAATATTTTAACAACAAACAACATTTTTGCTCAGGATGTCGCTCCTAATTATGAATCCCTGATTGCAATTGGAGACAAAGAATACAACAATTCAGAATACATCAAAGCTAAATCATACTACCAAGAAGCTTTAAGATTAAAACAAGATGACCCTACTGCCAAAAGCAAGCTAAACAAAGCTTTGCAAAAAATCAGAGAACAAAGCGAAAAAGAAACCATTTTTTTTGGATACATTGACGAGGCTGACATTCAATATGAAAACGGAGAATACGAAAAAGCTTTGGAAACATACAAGACAGCGTTGAAACTCTTCCCTAAAGATAGTTACACTTTAGAACAAATCAGCACTATCACTCAAAAAATCAATGAAGAAAAAGAAAAAATCGCCTCATTCAACAACTTCGTGAACAATGGCGACAGATTCATGTCACAAAAAAAATATACAGAAGCTACACTCCAATACAAAGCAGCTCACGAATTATATCCTAACAATAATACTACAAAAGAGAAATACACTAATGCTAAAAAACTAAAAGAAGAATACGACAAACAATTTGCTAATTTTGAAAGACTTAAAAAAGAAGGTAAAGAATTTACTTTAAGAAAAAAATATCAAGAAGCAATAGAAAAATACCAAGAAGCATTAACGATATTCCCTAACGATTCCGAAACAAAAGAGACAATCATCTTGCTAACAGAAAAGAAAAACATTTCTGACAAATACAACTCTAAAATCAGCATTGCTGACAGCCTATATTTTGAAAAGTCATACAACAAAGCAAAAGATTTTTATAAAGAAGCTCTTACTATCATACCTGAAGACACATATTCTTCTGATATGATTGCTAAAATTGACGAAACACTAAACAGCGACGAATACAAATCGTTAAAAAGATTTTTGGAAGAACTTGAAATAGCTAAGGCATTAGAAAACAATGGTAAATATGAAGATGCAATAGCCAAATTCAACTCAGCCTTAAAGCTTAATCCTACAGACGAATACACGATACAAAAGATTGAATATCTGACAGATGTAATCGACAGAAAGAAAAAAGAAGCTGAATTAATAGTACAATATCAATCCATCATTGAATCAGGCGATGCAAGCGTAATCAAAGAAGATTATGATAAAGCTTTAGAATATTATACCAAAGCACAAGCTTTACTTCCTCATAGAAGCGAAGCTGACGACAAAATCAAAGACACACAAAAAATCATTGATGAAATTGAAGCTCAATTGGCATTAGAAAAAGAAAAATGGGGTGAATATTACATTGTCGCAATGTCAGCCGCACAAGAATTCATGAATACAAAAGACTATCCAAACGCTATAAAAGAATACAATAAAGCATTGAAGTTCAAAGAAAACGACACAGAAGCCACAACTGGACTTAACAATGCAACACAACTTAACGATGCCAGATTAGCAAATTTAATGGCAGAATATAACAAATACATTTCTGATGCTGACACTCAATACGAATCCAACAATTTAGACAAAGCTTTAGAATACTACCAAAAGGCAACAGCACTAAATACTGAAGAAAACTACCCTGCCGAAATGATTGAAAAAATAAACAGAATATTTCAAGATAACAAAATTGCCGTGTTAGTAAGTGAACCGACCGAAATAAACGAAAACGAGGCTAAAAAATTCACTTTCAATTCTTTGGACCCTAAAACCCGTAAAAACAACTATATTATCATTAAAGCTAATAATCTTTCGGAAAACGTGAAATCCATTTATATTTCATACGGAAGCTCAAAAGGCAATAATGGCAAATTAGAAATAAAAACATCTGATAATCAAGATATAAACGAGTACATTGTTAAAATAGGTTCTCAATATAAATGGTTCAGCGAAGACAACACATGGATTGAACTGACAACAGACAATGGAAATATTGAAATAGAATTAATGGAAATAACAAAAGGTAATTAAAACATTTGTTTTTCCTATAAAAAACGTATCTTTGCACAAACTATAAAAAATTAGGAATATGATCAAAACTGACAGTCGTTACAATTTGTATATCAACATTTTAAAAGAAGAACTTGTCCCTGCAATGGGTTGTACAGAACCGATTTGCCTTGCATACGCAGCAGCCAAAGCAAGAGAGGTTTTAGGTGAAATGCCTGATAAAGTTGATATTTTAGCAAGCGGCAACATAATCAAAAACGTTAAAAGTGTTATAGTACCTAACACAAACGGAATGAAAGGATTAAAATCATCTGTCGCTATTGGAATCGTTGGCGGAGACCCTAACAAAGAGTTAGAGGTTATTGCAAATGTAACACCAGAACAAAAACAAAAGACACAAGAGTTTTTGGACACTATTCCAATGACAATCACACACATTAACTGTCAAGAGCAACTCGATGTCACTATAAAATTATACAAAGATGAACAATCAGCATCTGTGAGAATTTCTGGATTCCATACCAATATTGTTCATATTCAGAAAAACAACGAAACTTTATTCGAAAGCAATACAATCAGCAAACCATCTGCAGAACTTACCGACCGCTCTATATTAAGCATCGAAGGAATATATGATTTCGCAAACAGCGTTGACATTGACGATGTTAAAGAGCTTCTTGAACGTCAATTAAAATACAACAAAGCTATTTCAGACGAAGGTTTGAAAAATGACTGGGGCGCTAACATCGGAAGTCTTCTCTTAACTAATTACGGAAACGATGTGAAAATAAAAGCTAAAGCATGGGCTGCAGCTGGTTCTGATGCAAGAATGAACGGATGCGAAATGCCTGTTATCATCAATTCTGGCAGTGGAAATCAAGGCATTACCGTTTCTATGCCAGTTTTAGCATACGCAAAAGAATATAACATTGATACAGAACAAATTTATCGCGCTTTAGTAGTTTCTAACCTTGTTGCTATTCATCAAAAGACTTCAATAGGTCGTTTATCTGCATATTGCGGAGCTATTAGCGCAGGTTGCGCAGCTGGTTGCGGTATAGCCTACCTCTTAGGTGAAGACCTTGAAACAATTTCAAAGACATTAACAAACTCATTAGCAATAACTTCAGGAGTAATATGCGATGGTGCTAAAGCATCATGCGCTGCAAAAATCGCAATGGCTGTTGAAAGCGGAATTATTGGTTATAACATGTGTAAAAATCGCAAAAACTTCTGTGACGGCGATGGCATTATTGGCTACGGTGTTGAAAACACTATAAAAAATATAGGTACACTCGCAAGCAAAGGCATGAGAGAAACCGATAATGTTATCATAAAAATTATGACAGAACAAAACTAAGATTATTTTACTCTTTTAACTTCAATAATACCATCCAAAGAGTTTAAATTATTTAATAACTGATTAAGCAGATTCGTGTTGCTGACTTGCAAAACAAGATTGCCCACGGATCTGTTTTCTTTTGTCTCAAAACTTGCATTCAATATATTTATTTTCAGCTCCTTAATTACATTCGATATTGAACCAAGCAAGCCCAACTCGTTATTCGCTATAATATTTATTGCTATCTCTGAAAGTTTTTCAGGCTGGTCGCTCCATCTAACATCAATTATTCTATAAGGATAATTCTTTTTTAACGCTCTAACATTACTACAATCGCAACGATGAATTGTTACACCTCCATTTATTGATATAAAACCAATCACTTCATCTCCATGAAT
Source organism: Bacteroidales bacterium (assembly GCA_045631805.1). Lineage (GTDB taxonomy): Bacteria > Bacteroidota > Bacteroidia > Bacteroidales > F082 > Limimorpha. The sequence goes on from JAZQVL010000027.1 coordinate 54,248, forward strand.
CGGGTTACAACATTTTGCAACTTTAAACGCTAAATCATTAAGATTATTACCGATACAAACCTCCCCTACTTTTACATTCTTATCCTTAACATATTCATCTTCAACCTTTTCTTCTTTAACAACCTTGCCTTCATCCAATGATAATATAAAATCCTTCAACCGAATTATATCAATCTTTTCTGTTGCAATTTGATGATAAAACTCTATGCCTGATGACAAATTATATTCTTTAAGAATTTCCGTCAGAAGTTTATCAGTATATGTTATCTTCCAGTTTTTCAGACGTCTATAAAACAAAGCGCTACCCAATTCCGCCTCTTTCATTTCCTGATCTTTCAGATAACGTTTTATTCTGCTTTTGGCCTTATCTGTCGTTACAACATTCAACCAATCCGATTTAGGAACCTGTTTCTTGTTTGTTAAAATTTCGACTTTATCACCGCTATTCAACTCATAACGAATAGGTTGTAATTTTCCATTGACATTAGCTCCTGAACATCTACTACCAACTTGAGTGTGAATATCAAATGCAAAATCTAAAACTGTTGCACCAACAGGCAATTGCTTCAAATCTCCATTAGGTGTAAAAACATATATCTTATCAGATTTATAACTGTTTGACAGTCTGTCATCCAACACACCGTATTGAGGGCTTTCCAATATTTCTCTAACTTGATTAAGCCATTCATCGGTTGTCTGTTTATTGTTTTTTCCTTTATATTGCCAATGTGCCGCACTTCCTCTTTCGGCAATGTCATCCATTCTCTCTGTACGAATCTGCACCTCTATCCAATTCTTATCAGCTTGAACAGTTGTATGAAGCGACTCATAACCTGATACTTTAGGCGATGTTATCCAATCTCGCAACCTTTTGGGATTAGGCTGGTAAATATTTGTAACTATAGAATAGACTCTCCAACAATCTGTCTTCTCCTCGCTTGGTTTACTGTTTTTTATGATAATTCTTACAGCAAAAATGTCAAAAATTTGTTCAAAAGGAAGATTATTAGTCTTCATCTTTTCATAAATAGACGGAATTGACTTTGTACGCCATTTTATATAATTATCAATATGTTCCTCCTCAAGCGCCTTACGAATAGGAGCAAGAAAATTTTCCATCAAACGCTCCTGTTCCGTAGAAGAAACCATTATCTTATTCTTAATATCCTCAAATTCAACAGGATATTCATATATCATAACCTTTTCTTCCAACTCTTTTTTAATCTCATACAACCCCAAACGATGCACTATTGGAATACAAAGATATTTTACTTCTTTAAGATAATTTTTAAACGCTTTTACTTCAACATCTTCTCTATGTCGCATATCATAAAGACGATGAATAATCTTAATCAAAACAACTCTAATATCTTCAATAAGAGACAAATACAATCTCCTGAACTGTTCTGACTGAAAAGAAACCTTGCTAATTTGAATGTTAGTAATTTTATCGTAACCGTCAACAATCAATGCAATTCTTTCCCCAAAATGCTCCTTAATGAAATCAAGAGTAACGTTGGTTTCTTGAGTGATTCTATGAAGAAATATACCTACAACGGTTTTACTTCTCAACCCAATCTCATTCGCTGCAATATCGGCCATCTCTATAAGACTCAATACATACAAACCTCCTGACAATGTTTTCCTTCCATCATATTTCTCCAAAGCAAGTTTGTATGCTTTTTCAATATATCCAATCTGTTCAGCATCCATCACATTGCCGATAGAGCGAATAAAAACATTATAAGCAACTTCTATTATCGCCTTTTCCTTATCTGTATATCCAACCATAACTCACTGAATCTTAGCATATAAATGATGATTCAACAAACTTACATAATATGGTTCCAATTCTTCGTATGTTCCTGATTTAACAGTACATTTGCCTTTATAATGAGTTATTAATGCGCATGTTTCTGCTTGTTCGTATGTATGCTCACACACTTTGACCAAGGTTTCTATGACATAATCAAAAGTGTTCACATCATCATTGAGCAACAGCAAACTTTTTTCCTCATCTAACAGCTCTACTGAGTCTTCACCATATACATGTTTTTCTTGATTCATCGATTTATATTTTCTTTTGCAAATCTACAATTAATATTCTTATAATTAATTGTTAAACTGCGTTTTTAAACCATTTATTATAACAAACAAACGAAAAAGAAATTATTCTCAATTTTAGACGTACAAAAGAGAAAAAATAGTATCTTTACATTTTAATTTTTCTAATTTTATATCAAAATGTATAATGAACAATCGTTTTCTTAAAAATATTATTTTCTTATTGTTTATCAATCTATTAGTAAAGCCATTTTGGATTTTAGGAGTTGATAGAACTGTACAGAATTTAGTTGGCGATGCTTCATACGGAACTTATCTTGCTATTTTTAACTTCTCTTACCTATTTTATATATTACTTGACATCGGATTAACCAATTTTAACAGCAAAAACATCGCGCAAAACAACCAGCTTCTTTCAAAATATTTTGTTGGAATCACACAAGCTAAAATATTCCTAAGCATAGGGTATTTTATAATTATCTTTCTAATAGGTTGGCTTATTGGATATAATTCAGAACAGCTTAAACTATTGGGAATTATTGGTTTAAACCAAGTCTTGCTTTCCTTTATCTTATATGTCAGATCTAACATCGCCGCATTACTTTTGTTTAAAACAGATAGTATTTTATCCGTACTCGACAGAGTACTTATGATATTGATTTGCAGCTTCTTATTATGGTCTGGTTTTATTCCTAAAAGCAACTTTAATATTTATTGGTTCGTTTACTCGCAAACAATATCATATATTATCACACTGATAATCGCTATATTCATAGTCTTAAAACATACTGGAAAACTGACAATAAGATTTAATTTTCCATTTATCTTAATGATTATTAAGAAAAGCCTCCCCTATGCATTGCTGGTTTTGTTAATGAGTTTTTACAATCGATTAGAACCTGTATTGATTGAAAGAATTTTACCCAAAGACATTTCCGCCGTTCAAGCTGGAATATACGCAAGAGCATACCGACTTTTTGATGCTGGCAACAACATATCTTATCTATTCTCTGTCATTCTGCTTCCGCTCTTTGCTTCTGTCATCAAAAAAGGTGACGATTTGCAGTCGCTGGTAAAACAATCTTTCAGCTTAATGCTAACCATGACTTGCATTATTGCTATCGCCTGCATTTTTTATAGTCAAAACTTAATGGAATTACTATATAACATCCAAAAAAATGAATCTGTTGAGTTGTATCACATAAGAATTTCTGAATCTTCCAAGATTTTACAGATATTGATGGGCAGCTTTGTTTCAATATCCGTGACTTATATTTTCGGAACACTATTGACAGCTAACGGCAATCTCAAACAACTTAATATTGTTGCAGCAGCAGGTGTTGTAATTAATCTAACACTTAACTTTATATTCATTCCTATTTTTGAAGCCCAAGGTGCAGCCTTCACAAGTTTATGCGTACAATTTGCAACATGCGCAATACAATTTGCCATTGCAAAAAAGATTTTCAATTTAAAATTAGGCACTTCATTCTGGATTAGAATATTAAGTTTTATCACATTACTATCAACATCAGCGTTTTTATTAAAATCAACTTCTATTGACTGGTTATTATCATTCATTATAACATTAATGTCTGGCATTGTTATTGCATTCATTACCAAAATGTTAGATTTTAAAGAATTAAAAAATCTTATAACCTCATCAATAAGTCAAATCAAAAAACAATAAAACTAAAAAAAAACTATTTAACCAGTTGATTTATTTCTTATCTTTGAAAAAGTTTTATTATAAGTTTTATTACTGCTTAACTGATTAAAATTCAGAACAAAAAAAATAAAAAATGGATAATTATTTCAACAACTTCTCACTTTTAAAAGCCATTTTTAAATGGAAATGGCATATCATTGCATTAACATTCGTTGCAGCTATTTTAGGTGCCGTATTTTCAGGACCAACATTCATTACTCCAAAATACAAATCAGAAGCGATTCTATACCCACATGGATTGTCAGAATTTTCTGATGAAACATACACAGAACAAATGTTGCAAGTAATGGAATCACAAGAAATAATGGATTCTATTGTTGAAAAATTTGATTTATATAAACATTATGAAATAGAAAGAAACGGCAAATACGCTAAAACATATTTGATTGGCGAATATAAAGATAGAATTTCTATTTCAAAAACACCTTATGACGGTGTAAAAATTAAGGTTTTGGACAAAGATCCTGAATTAGCATATAATATTGTAAATGAAATCATTAATCAATACAATGTAAAATTTAGCGAAATCCATAAAAGCAAAAAATACGAAAATGTGAGAATGTTTGAGAACCAACTCACAAAAAAATACGCATTTATAGATTCATTGAAAAGAGAACTTGCAAACATCACCAACGATGGTGATATGTTAAATTACCTTTATCTCTCAAAAGGCAATTCTATTGCTTATTTCAGCGATGGAAATGACAGCAAAAAAACATCCAACATTGCAACAGCAATAGCATTAGTAGAATTAATTGCAACAGAAACAGCAGATTACACTGATGTAAGACATTTCTACGAAGAAGAATTACGTCAAGCAGAAGGTGACATGACTTACTGCAATATCGTTTCAAGACCTTTTATAGCAGACAAGAAATCATACCCTGTAAGATGGATTATCGTTGCATTAAGCGGAATTGGCGCATTCTTGCTATCAATCCTCGTCGTTGCTGCAATAGAAAAATTTGATGTTAAAGAATAATCATAAGTATTTTGCAAAAAGGTTTTAAAATAGCAAGTTTATATCTGATTGTAACACTATTCGTTGCTCTCAGTCTCTACTTAGTTGTAGAAAAAAGTATGTATTTAATGTATTCTTTACCTATATTATTAGGTGTACTTATGCTATACTTCTTTTCTTATGATAAAGTAATATTTCTCATCGCTTTTTTAACGCCTTTAGCAATAAATTTGGAAGGCTTAGGTCTAAATATAGGATTATCGTTATCCGTTCCAGTAGAACCATTATTATTCGGTGTATTGTTCTTTTTTATTGCAAAATTATTGTATGAAAAGAAATTCGATAACAAGATTGCACGCCACCCTATATCCATTGTAATATATATAATGTTTATATGGATTGTGATAACAACAATAACAAGCGAACTACCTTTGGTTTCCGCAAAATACTTATTATCAAGAATTTGGTTCGTAATTCCAGCATATTTTGTCTGTGCAAAATTATTCAAAAACCCAAATAATATCAATAAATTCGTGTGGCTGTACATAGCCGGACTCATTATTGTAGTTGTTTACACAATTACCAACCATGCAATAAACGGTTTTTCCGGAAATTCAGCACACTGGGTTATGACACCTTTTTATAACGACCACACAGCATACGGTGCAGCTTTAGCTATTTACCTTGTTTTAAATGCTGCATTTATATTCATTCCTAACATAAAACCACATAAAAGAATCTTAATCATAATAAGTTTTGCAATTCTTTGTGTTGCAATGGTTTTATCATCATGCAGAGCTGCATGGTTAAGTATCATAGCCGTTATTGGAGTGCTTGTTTGCGTGTTATTAAAAATAAAGTTTCGTTTCATCATTACCGTTGTAATAGCTTTAGTTGCATTATTCTTCACATTCCGACACCAAATTATTGATGTTATGGAAAGAAACGAACAAGATTCATCAAATAATCTTTTAGAACATGTGCAATCTATTACAAACATATCAACAGACGCCTCTAATCTCGAACGTCTTAACCGCTGGAGTTCCGCATTAAGATTATTTGAAGAAAGACCTTTCTTTGGTTGGGGACCAGGAACTTACCAATTTGTTTATGCTCCATACCAGTTATCAGTTAATAAAACTATCATTACAACAAATTATGGAGATGGTGGCAACGCTCATAGCGAATATATCGGAGCTTTGGCCGAAATGGGTGTAATCGGCTCTCTTATCGTAGTTTTGTTAATAATTGTATCTGTTTACAAGGGTCTTACGACTTATAAAAAGGCTAAAAATAAAGAATCCAAGATATTGGTTCTCGCAGCTACTTTAGCAATAATAAGCTATTTCACACATGGAGTATTAAACAATTTCTTGGATACTGATAAATTGGCTGTGCCCGTATGGAGTTGTCTTGCCATCATAACAGTTATTGATGTCTATCATTCTGGCAAGACAAATTATTACGAATCTATCTCTGAAGATCAACAAGCTCTAAATCAATAATAAGCGTTGAATTAGCAGGTAGATTCTCATCTATTTTAATATCACCAAATCCTAATTGAGAAGGAACAACAATTCTCGACTTCCCTCCTACTTTCATATAACCTACTGCCTCTTCAATTCCTGCAATCATTTGATTTTCACCATAAACAAACGGTATAGGCTGAAATTCCTTACTACTTTCTATCAAATTATTGTTTACATCATATATTGAATAATGGACATAAACAACATCTCCAATCTGTACAGATTCACCTTCCCCGTTCTCAGTTTCAATATAATACAATCCTGAAGACGTTGGCAACACATTGATATTATTATCCTTAATATATTTGGCTATTCTTTGTGGCTCTTCTTTAAGTCTTTGAGCATTTTCTTTATCTTCCTTCTCTTGAATCATTTTTTGCTCTGCTTCATATTCGTTAGAAGTCATAATATCAAAAACTTTCAAATCAAATTTAAATGGAGTGTAGGGCAGAATAACATCCTGAAAACCTTCACTTCCCCATGCCAATGATGATGGAATGACAAATTCACCACTACCACCTTTAGAAATCAGGCTTAATCCTTCGTAAAATCCTTGACCAAGCGCCATATCACCAAATACCAACTCATAAGGCTTTCCACTTGTAAAATCAAGTAAAGTATCACCTTCAAGTGTCTGGAAAGTAAAATAAACTTTCATGATATTTCCTGCCTTCGCAAATTTACCATTACCTTCATTTATTTTCACTATAATTAAGCTATCTTCTGTTACTGTATTATTACCATCATTATAATAAACTGATAACATTGATTTCTCCATCGACTTTCTCAATGAAATTTCTTCACGAATCTGATTTTCAAGTACATCCTTCTTTATAATTTCCCTCAAAACAATATCCATTTCTGTCATTGTACCTGGTTCAATAAAATCTGGAACCAATTCACCTATACTGATAAACATTGAATCTACAGGAAAAATCAACGACGCATGGTCACTCAAATGCATACTTAATAATGCTGACATAATATCACCTACGAAAGATGGCTCCTCTACAATCATTTCAAAAGGTTCTCCATACATTTCCGAACTAAACAAAACTGTATCAGCAACTTTCTGAGTAACATCTACAATTACCAAATCACCTATTTCAGGTTTAACATTGTTTTTATTTATTTCATAAAACTTCATCAAAGCTCCATTCTCTGTTCTTTTATAGTCATTTTTGCTACAAGAGAAAAGAAATAAAGAGAAAACAATTAATGTTATTACAGATAATTTATTTTTCATATTATTTAAATTTAAAGATGAACAAAATAAAATTTCATTTTGTTCATCTTTTTTATAATATATTAAAAATCAATCAATTCAACTTCAAAAATCAATGTTGCAAATGGAGGGATTATACCTGCGCCTCTATCACCATATGCTAAATAATATGGAATATACAAAACTGATTTCTCCCCTTTTGACATCAATTGAAGACCTTCATCCCATCCAGGAATAACTTGTCCTATTCCTAAAACAAATTGGAATGGCTCATTTCTGGAAACTGAAGAATCGAACACTGTTCCATCCAACAATTTACCTGTATAATGCACCTTTACCAAAGTACCAATCTGTGGTTTTTCTCCATTTCCTTCTTTTGTAACAACATAATTAAGTCCTGACGCTGTAGAAGTTGGCTGGATTTTATTATCTTCAAAATACTTATTTAATTCATTTTCAGATGCCAAAGTCTCATTAGGAAAAGCATTTTTCATGTATTCAATTTGTTTTGCCGCAAACTCTGATTCGGGATAAAAATCATTGAGTCTTATTTCAAACCTCATCATATCATCAACACTAAACTCATTTGGCAAAACTGGCGATTGAAATAAAGTATAAAATGTTGAATCTGCACGAACTAAGAATGATGCTGAATCTCCATAATGCATCATTTTTATACCTTCAAAAATATCACCAGAAAACATAGATTCCATCATTTGGATTATCATACGATTCTGAGGTATTATAATAGATGTATCATTTATTGAACAAGACATAAACACATCCAAAATTTCCATAGCTTGTGGAGTTTTTCCTCCATTTTGCTCATAAAACTTGTAATACAAACCTGTAGGTGTTTCACTATAACCTTCATAAGATTTGTTTTTCGCATTGTTTTGACATGAGGCCAAAAACAGGCCTGCTACCAACGATAATAGTAAGATTCTTTTCATGTTGTATAAATTTTAATTACTGAATATCAATTATTTATAATATAATCAATTATATTTATCTACTACTTTTATTCTATATACCAAAGCTGATTTAGGAGGAATTTTATTACCGTCTCCCAACAAACCATGTGCTAAATGTGCTGGCAAAATCAATACTGCAACACTATTTTTTCTTAATTTAAGTATTGCTTCCTCCAGTCCACTTTCAACTCCACCTTTTCCAACTAAAAATGTCTTATTGCCTTCATTTTTAGACGAATATATCAAATCTCCATTTAACAACCTTAGTTCATAAGCCAAAATAACCTTATCTCCTTTTTTAATATAATCACCCTCACCATCTTTTAGAATTTGGTATCTTAATCCTGTTCCTGTTTGCACAACATCCAACTGATGTCTTTCAATATAATCATTTATTAGCTCCGTCTCTTGCAATAACATATATCTGTTAGCCTTTTCAAGAGATTTATCAAGTTCTTGTTTATCAATACGCTTTATATTTTCTGATGTGGCATTTTCTCCCGAACATGAAATTAAAGCTATAAATAATATATAAATGAATATCTTGCTTATTATTTTCATTATCAACTTATTTAAAATCAATCATTTCCACTTCAAAAATCAAGTTTGAAAAAGGCGGAACTGGTGCATTTTCCATATCTTTGTACGCTAAATAAAAAGGTATAATTGCTTTTGCTTTTGAACCTTTATTCATCATCATTAGCGTTTCTTCCAATCCTTCAATCAACTTACCGCTACCTAATTCAACAATCAACGGATATGGTTTGTCGTAAGACGTATCAAAAACTTCTCCGTTTAAGAAATAACCTTTATAATGAAAAGCGACTTTATCGCCTATTTTAGGACATTCTCCATCTCCATCTTGAATTTGCACATACACTAAACCTGATGTATTCGGCACAACATTCAACTCATTATCAACAATATACGACATTATATCACTATTAGCATCTTGTTTTCTTGTTGTGTATGTTTCTATAGAACAAGATGAAATAATCATAAATAACATCAATAGCACACTTATACATATATTATGTATTTTCACGTTTTTCATTTGTTCAATTCCTCTTTATATTCAGGTAAAATTGATATTAATTTTTCGATTGCCTCATCAAGTGAACATTCAAGCGTACCACCAGCTGCATTCAAATGTCCTCCTCCATCAAAATGCTTTCTGGTTAAATCATTAACTGAAAAATTACCTTTTGAACGGAACGACAGACGAATACAACCTTGTTTTTCTGTAATAAACACAGACATTTTAACATTTGATACAGAAAGCGGATAGTTTACAACACCCTCTGTATCACCTATTTGATAATTAAATCTTTCCAAATCCGCCTTAGACGCATATATATACGCTGTATTATACTCATTCAAAATTGTCATTCTATCATTAATCAAAAATCCTAATAACCTAAGTCTATTTTCTGTAGAATTATCGTAAATATTCTGATGAATCTCTTTGTAATTAACATTTGTCTTAGATATAATCTCTCCGCAAATATTAAATGTATTTTTGAAAATAGAATGTGAAAACGAACCCGTATCTGTAATCATGCCAACCAAAATATTAGTTGCAATATTATCATCAAGATATTTATCAAAGCCCTGATATCTAACGACTTCCGCAACCATTTCAGACGTACTTGATATATCTGTATTTGAATAACATGCCACATATTGCGTTGAATCAGCACCAATATGATGATCTATCAATAATTTTGGTGTTTTGTTTAAATGACATAAACTATTATGCATCAATCCAGTACGAGAAACAACATTAAAGTCAAGGAAACAAAACAATTCAGCCTCACTCATTATCTGATTAGCTTGAATTGCATTTTTGTCATATACAACAACATCTTGAATACCAGGCATCCAAGCAAGAAAATTTGGATAATCATTTGGAATTATAACAGTAGGATCTGCGCCTATTTTTTTTGAAAAAAAATACAATGCCAACGATGATCCCAAGGCGTCACCATCTGGGTTAACATGAGATATAATAACTATCTTTTTATTACTTATAATCTCTATTAAAGACTTTATAATCAATTCTTTACACATAGCAATAGTACAATTGTTAAGAGTAACAAAAGTACTAAAAATAAATTGATTTCACAAGTAAAACAACACATTAATATTCAAGATTATCTTCTTATATCATACACCTCAAAAGTATGATCTTCAAATACATATATTATCTGCATAAGTCCTTTCGAAGAACGACCAACAGCATGAACATTAATATCAGCTTCATTTTCAACATAATCTTGTTTTTTTGCATCTCTTTCCGACTCTTTTGCTAATTCATTTTCAACAACTTGAGTAATCTCAAATGTCTCATATTGATTTTCCTTATTTATCTGCGCCGGCTCATTTGTTGTTATTGGTTTTTTTCCAAGAATTATCCAGTCAAAATTATATTCAGGAAACACCTCTTTAAGCTTCATCAAAAAATCCAAACTTGGCTTGTTTCTTCCACTGAGCAAATGAGACACATTTGACGGTTGGATTTGCATCATTTCTGCAAACTGAGTTGCCGTTAAATTTTTTGCTCTTAATATATGAGCTATCCTATCTTTTATCATTTCCATAATTATTCACGAAATAAATACAACTAAAATCAAGTAATATTCACCACATGTATCTATCCTAAATTTTCATTTTTAGCTACAAATTACTTTACAAAAGTAAATATTATTTTCTTACAAATGTAATTTATAGTGATTTTATTTTTGTAAATTTCATCATGTTGATAGTTTACTTTAGTCAATACTACAAATAAAGAAATTTAATTGCATATTTTACAATATTTTAAACAAAAGATTGCAATAATCTAACTCTATTTATAAATAAATAGTATTTTTAAAGTAATTGTTAAAATATTTTATCATATTTATTTGTTTTTAAGCTATTTATGTTAATTTTTATT
>JAZQVL010000028.1:0-28880 GCA_045631805.1 Bacteroidales bacterium
TATTGCCAAGACAGTATATGCAACATATTGTATGCTTGTAATATATAATTCATTGTATATGCAAAGCGGAATCAATATTATGTCGGCTGCCAGATAAAATATCCAGTTCTCTACTTTCTTTATAGAAGTGAGCCACATCGCAATCAAGCCCAAAGCGCTCGTGAAGTAATCTAATTTTATGGAGAGACTTTTAGGTGCGAATATGATGATTAGAAATAATGCTACAGACCATGCAAGCCAGATTGTTACAGATTCTTTCTTGTTTAAAGTCGTGACTTTTAACTCTTCTTCCGACTTTTGGCTTTCGTCATTAGACTTTTGTCTTTTCCAGTTCCACCATCCGAAGACGCTTATCGCGAAATACATGAAGTTGATGACCGCATTGGCGAACAGTCCGTTTTTTATGAAAATGAATACATATAATAGAACGCTGATAATCCCAATTGGGAAAACCAAAACATTGATTTTCTTGGAATACCATACGCTGAGCAAACCTGTTGCCACAGCTATTATTTCTATAATTAATTCATAATTCATAATTCATAATTAATCAGACGTGTCAATGTGAGTTTATTTTCATTGGAATCATTGACGCGTCTCTACATAATTCCTAACTAAATATCATCTCATATCAATAACTTCAACGTTAGGGTGTAAGGCCTCGTTGAAGATAAACATGCTGTCAGGAAGGTCTTGGTTTGTTGTGAAATCTATTATTTCATAAACGAACTCGTTGCCGTCGTTGGTGTAGAGATGAACTTTCTTGATTTTCAAATCATTGTTGTCGATAGTGACATTTATTTTTTCAAAAGTGTCGCCTTCGTTTTCTGTTATTTCAATTACTTTTATATTAACATCTTCGCTGTATGAGAAATTTGCTTTTATGTTTTGAGAAAATGAATTGATGATAGCGATAGGGGAGGAGTTGTTGTCTTCGGTCACTTCGCTAACCATGACTTCACCTTCGTCGATGAGGTAAGTCCATAATAATTCGCCGTTGCTAATCATTTCCTGGCCGTTGACATTGATTTTGTATGAATTGCCTTTCATGGAACCGTAGCCGTTCATGCTTTCATTGATGCCGGCTTCTTTGTTGATGATTCTATAATTGAAAATGATATTTATGTCGTTATAAGCCTTGGTTTTCTCGATGACGTTATTGAGATATTCTTCGGCTGTTTGGGCTGATAAGTTGATGCTTAATAGCAATCCGATTATTATTAGAAGTGATTTTCTCATTTTATGTATGTCAAAATTATTAAAGTTAAATTTCGTCATCGTTATCCATGTTCAAGTCTTTGAGGAATTGTTCGAGTGCCATTTCGTTAGCCACTCTTACCTCACGTTGTTTGCTTCCTGCGAAAGGACCGACGATGCCGGCTTTTTCGAGTTGGTCGATTATTCTTCCAGCTCTGTTATATCCGAGTTTCAGTTTACGCTGCAACATTGATGTTGAGCCTTGTTGGGTTTGAACGATGATATAAGCAGCTTCTTCAAAGAGAGGGTCTCTTTCGTCAGGGTTGATATTCTCCTTGCTGCCGCCTTCTTCTTTTTCGTCAGGGCAATCAGGGAGGTTGTATGCTTCAGGATAAGCTCTTTGAGAACCGATGAAGTCGGTGATTTCTTCCACTTCAGGAGTGTCGATGAATGCACATTGGATGCGTACCAAATCGTTGCCTGTAGATAACAGCATATCACCGCGACCGATAAGTTGATCTGCTCCGTTATTGTCGAGGATTGTCATTGAGTCAACGCGTGATATAACGCGGAATGCTATACGGGCAGGGAAGTTAGCCTTGATAGAACCGGTGATGATGTTGACAGAAGGACGTTGTGTTGCGATGATGAGGTGGATGCCGATTGCACGTGCGAGCTGAGCCAGACGCGCGATAGGAGCCTCGACTTCCTTGCCGGCTGTCATGATAAGGTCGGCGAATTCATCAACAACCAAAACGATATAAGGAAGGAATCTGTGTCCTTCGTAAGGGTTTAATTTTCGAGCGATAAACTTAGCGTTGTATTCCTTGATGTTACGAACTTGAGCGTTTTTCAATAACTCATAACGGTTATCCATCTCAATACATAATGAGTTGAGCGTACGAACGACTTTTCTTACGTCAGTGATGATGGCTTCTTCTGCATCAGGGAGTTTGGCGAGATAATGTCTTTCGATTTTTTTATAAAGACTCAATTCAACCTTTTTAGGGTCAACGAGGACCAGCTTGAGTTCTGCAGGGTGTTTGCTATATAGCAATGAAGAAATGATAGCGTTGATACCAACAGACTTACCCTGACCAGTTGCACCAGCCATAAGGATGTGAGGCATTTTGGCGAGGTCGGCTACATAACTTTCGTTTGAGATTGTCTTGCCAACACCGAAAGGAAGCTCATATCCGCATTTTTGGAAACGCTCTGAACCCAAGACACTCTTCATTGAAACTGTCTGTGGCTTTTGGTTTGGAACTTCAATACCAACTGTTCCTTTTCCTGGAATAGGAGCAATGATACGGATACCAATCGCTGAGAGACAAAGTGCGATGTCATCTTGCAGATTCTTTATCTTAGCGATTCTTACTCCGGCAGCCGGAATTATCTCATATAATGTTACGGTTGGTCCGATTGTCGCTTTGATTTTTTCAATGGCGATGTTATAGTTCGCCAAAGTATCGACGATACGTTTCTTGTTGGCTTCAAGTTCTTCTTTGTCAACATTACTGGTGCTTTCTCCATAGTCTCTAAGTAAATCCAATGGAGGGAATTTGAAGTTGGAAAGTTCGAGTTTCGGGTCGAAGTCTGTGTCAAGACCGAAGTGCTCGCCAATCTCAATGGCCTGTTTCTCTTCGATAGGTTTTGTTATTTCCATATCGATGTCATCAGCGTTATTGACTTCGCCATTGTCTTTGATTTCTGTCGCAGGAGCTTTTGGTTGAGGAACGACTACTTCAAAACCCTCATCTTCGTCTTCGTCTTCGTCTTCACTCATCACTTCAGTCTCTGTTTTTATTTCATCTTCGATAGACTCAACTTCAAGTTTAGGTTCGACTTCCAATTCCAATTCTATTTCCTTAGGCTCCTCTTTTTTGCCTTTATGAATCACAGTGATTTCAACATCATCGTAATCTTCTTCGTCCTCTACCTCATCATCATCTTCATCCTCATCATCAATGATTTGGGTGTCAATTGTTTCGATTGGCACGTTTGATGAAGTATGACTATGACCAATTTTGCTATCTTCATCTTCGTCTTCACCTTCACCTTCACCTTCACCTTCGTCTTCATCTTCAACATCTTCAACATCCTCAACATCCTCATTTCCGTTTCCGTCATATTTTTTGCTTATTGTCGGCATTTTGATGTCGAAAGTGTAGATGACATAAAGGAATAAGAAGAATATCAGTAAGATATAGATGCCGATATTCATGATGTAAGGCTCTAATAGGCTGTGAATCTTTTCGCCAACGAGGCCGAAGTACTTCTCCATTGATTGTGGTAAAACAGTAGCTAAAAGCAAAGGCAACCACAAAAGAAATGCGAAACAGTATTTGCAAATTGTTGTTATTGCCACTTTAGGTCCTTTGAATGTTAGGATAGAACCTGCGAGAGTGATCAATAATATCAAATAGAATGAGCCGATACCGAAGGTGTATTCGCTTAAAAACATTCCTATCTTTTCACCGAAATTACCAGTGATGCTGTATCCTATGAAATAAGAAACAGTTGATAATAAGATATATAAACTTGATAGCAAAAGAAATGCGCCGAAAGCTATGCGGATGCGAGGATCGCTTTCTTTTTTTCGAGCCGCGGTTTTGCTGACTTTTGTCTTTTTCTTTTTGCTATCAGTTTTTTTCGTAGAAACAGGTTTTTTTTCTTCTTTTTTCTTTTCCTCTTTCTTTTCTTCAGCCTCTACTTTTGTAACTATAGGTTTGTTTTTATTATAGCTCATAATCTTATTTTACAAATCTGAATGTTTTGTTGAAACGTATTTTTCCTGTGTTTTTATCTATTGATAACCAAACGAATACTGGTTTGCCTACGATATGGTCAACAGGCACATAACCCCAGAAACGTGAGTCTTGTGAGTTGTGTCGGTTGTCACCCATCATCCAGTAATAATCCATCTTGAATGTATATTCGTCTGTTTCTTCTCCGTTGATGAAAATCTTGTCTCCGACTATTTTCATGTCGTTAAGTTCGTAAGCTCTTATCACTCTGTCGTAAAGAGCTATGTTTTCTTTGTTGATTTTCACTGTTTTGCCTTCTTGTGGAATTACTATAGGACCGAAGTTGTCGGCATTCCATTTGAAATGTGTTGTGTCGTTAGGGAAGATGTCTTCAGAAATATCGGTGCCAGCAGGGGCTATCATTCTTTCCACTGATGTCACGAAAGGAAGTTTTCTGAATTCTTCGGCAATATCACCTGTCATGTTGAAAATCAATTCATTTGGATTAGGTGTTCTGTAACCTTCTGTGATGTTGTATTTTTCCAATATCTTTGAATTGATGCCGTTGCTTGTGATTTTAACTAAATAGTTATGTTGCATCTCTTCTGGCTGTTCGCCTATCTCTCCATTGATATAAACCACTCCGTCAATGATTTGCAGAGTGTCGCCTGGCATAGCGATAAGACGTTTTACATAATTTTCTCTCTTATCTACAGGACGTGTGATGATGTCGCCGAATTGAGCTTTATTGTTCATGACATTTTCTCTTCCGAAATGACGAACTAATTGATAGAAAGTGACATTGCTTTGATAAACCTCGCTCACTGTGTCGCCGGCAGGGAAGTTGAAAACTATAGGGTCGTTGCGTTTTATCTCTGTAGTTCCAGGCATGCGCTTGTATGGAATCTGTGGTTTTTCGATGTATGACTTGGCTGTCTTTGACCAAGGCAATGTGTGGTGTACGAAAGGAAATGCAAGTGGCGTGTTAGGTATTCTTGGTCCGTAGCCAATCTTGCTAACGACCAAGTAGTCGCCTACTAACAATGATTTTTCCATACTTGATGATGGAATTGTGTATGCTTCAAAAATGAATGTTCTGATTATCAATGCAGCGACGATAGCCCATACAATAGAGTCTAACCATTCTCGTACTGTTCCTTTCGGAGGATATGTTGTTGTACGTGGGTCGCTGTATTTTGAATCCTGTATTGTCACTAATGGGAAAAATATGAAAGGCACAACGGCTGCGCACACTATCTCCCAGATTTTGAATCTTCCGAATGACTTGGCTAAGTCGATGAACATCAACATTAATGTGAAGAAGTTGATGTAAGGTAATATCAATAATAGATACCACCACCATTGGGTGCAGTTGACTATTTTTGAAAGAATGTAAAGATTGTAAAATGGAATCGCTGAAAAGAATCCTTTGTAGCCAGCTTTTTCAAAAAGTTTCCAGCAGAATACGATTGGTATCGTAAAAAGAATTGGTACGATTAAGATAAATGCTATCATGATATGAAATTTTTAACAGTTTAATAAGTCGTTCATTGTGAATATTCCTTTTTTGCCTTGTATGAATTCGGCTGCTATCACTGCGCCTGTCGCAAAACCTTCTCTGCTGAATGCTTCGTGGCGAAGGCTGATGATGTCGCATGAAGATTCGGCTTTCACTTCATGAATTCCGAAATATTCTCCTTCACGAATAGATTCTATAGGCAAGACGTCGTTTGTTGTTTGTTCGTCGCCCTTTGTGGAATCTTCTAATTTCCAAGAATTGTAATTCTTGTTGTTCTCGACTATGTCGTTGGCAAGTTTCACTGCTGTGCCGCTTGGCTTGTCGAGTTTGTGTATGTGGTGAGTCTCTGTGAGACTTAACTTGTAGTCGTATTTTTCTGTTATCTTGGCGAGCTGGCTGTTGAGCATAAACATGATGTTCATGCCGATGCTGAAGTTAGGAGCGTAGAACAATGACTGTCCTTCTTTTTCGCATCTTTCTTTCACTTCGTTGAAATGCTCGTACCAGGCTGTCGTTCCGCAAACGACAGGGATATTGTTGTCGAAACAACGTGTTATGTTGTCGTATGCAGTAGCTGGAGTGCTGAACTCAATCGCTACAACATCTCCTGAATTCTTGAGTTGCTGAATTCCTGAGTTGCTGAATTCCTCTTCATTATCAATTCTGGCAATGATTTCGTGTCCACGTTGAAGAGCTATTTTCTCGACTTCGTGACCCATTTTGCCATATCCTAACAATATAATTTTCATTAAGTTAAAATTTTAGTTTAAGTGAAATGCCTGTTGAGCATTTGCCGTATCCGTAGGCCATAGTCTCATAATTAGGCTGTAATATCGGTTCTACTTTTAGAGACAAGTCGTCGCCAATGTCATATTCGAAAAAGTGAGCGTCAACGGTAGCGTCTATGATGTTTAATCCATACCATAAAGCCATTATTATCCAGCTCAGCTCGACATTACGTCTGTAATAGTCTCTTATAGTGATAAGGTTTTCATTGGAATAACGGTTTGCGATGCTGATGACCTCGTCGCTGACATCTGTGTTTATTCCAGACTTGTAGTCGTATGCCAATCTATAATTTCTATATCCGTCGCTGTTCATGTCGATGAAATAGGCTATTGTTCCGATGCCGGCATATACTACAGGTATTTTCCAATATTTCTTGTTATAAGCTTGTCCGAGACCAGGCAGCACCGCAGAATACAAGGTGGCTTTTTTAGGCTCATGTTTCTGCTGCATCACGATGCTGTCGTTCTTCGCGAAGAGTGAGCCTGCGCTTATGACGAATAACAATGATAATATCAGAAAACGTCTTAACATTTTCAAAATCAATTTTTGTTGATTAAAGAAATGAGTCTTTCGAAATCTTCGTCGTTTTTGAAACTTATTGTCAAAGTGCCTTTGCCTTTGCTGTTGCGATCGACTTTAATTTTTGTGTCAAGAACTTTTGACAAAGAATCCACTTTGTAGATGAAAGCTTCTGGCAACACGTTTTTTTGTTTTTTTGTCTTGACGTTTTTAGTGTTGAGAGAGCGTACGAGTTCTTCCACCTGTCTTACGCTGAGGTCTTTGTCTATTATTTCTTTTAATATGATGAGTTGTTTTGTCTTGTCCTCTATGTTGATTATGGCGCGGGCTTGGCTCATGGAGATGAAGCCGTCGCGGAGTGCCACCTGCACTTCAGGAGGTAACTTGAGGAGACGAAGGAAGTTTGTCACTGTTGAGCGGTCTTTGCCTACTTTCTCGCTGAGTTCTTCCTGGGTTATGTTGCATTCCTCGATAAGACGTTGATAAGAGAGAGCCACTTCTATAGCGTTGAGTCCTTCGCGGTGTGTGTTTTCTATCAATGCCATCTCGAGCATTTGTTCGTCGTTAGCCACACGGATATATACAGGTATTGTTTTAAGACCTGCGAGTTTTGATGCGCGGAGACGGCGTTCGCCTGAGATGAGCTGATATTTGTCGCGGCCCATCTTTCTTACTGTGACAGGCTGAATCACGCCTTGTACCTTTATTGACTCTGCCAATTCGTTGAGAGCGTTTTCGTCGAAATCGGTTCTTGGCTGGAATGGGTTGGCTTCGATGAAGTCAATATTGAGTTCGGCAACGGCGCCTGCTACGTAGTTGCCAGAAATGTCTGACGATGTTATATCTGTTTCCGGACTTTGCAAGATGGCGTCGAGTCCGCGTCCTAATCCTCTTCTTTTATTCTGTAATGACATCTTCTGCGTTGTTTTTTAATATTTCTCTTGCTAAGTTAAGATAATTGATTGCGCCAATGCTTGTGGCATCGTGCATGATGGCTGTCTGTCCGTAACTCGGTGCTTCGCTGAGACGAGTGTTGACGTTGATGATGGTGTCGAACACCATGCTTTGGAAGTGAGTCTTGACTTCACTGACCACCTGCTTTGAGATTCTTGTTCTTGAATCGAACATGGTCAACAAGATACCTTCGATGTCGAGTTCTGGATTGAAACGGCTTTGTACAATCTTTATTGTGTTGAGCAGTTTGCCGAGACCTTCGAGCGCGAAGTATTGGCATTGTACGGGAATGATGACAGAGTCGGCTGCGGTGAGCGCATTGACGGTTATAAGTCCGAGAGATGGAGAACAGTCGATGATGATATAGTCATATTCTTCTTTTATCTCGGCGAGTGCGTCGCCCATCATCTTTTCGCGATGAGGCAGGTTTATCATCTCTATCTCGGCACCGACGAGGTCGATGTGAGCAGGGAGAAGGTAAAGGTTAGGAGTCTCTGTTTCCTTGATGATGTCTTTAGGATTAAGATTGTCGATGATACATTCGTAAATGCTGCCGTCAATTTCCTTAGGGTCGAAGCCCACGCCTGATGTCGAGTTGGCTTGTGGATCGGCATCTATAAGAAGTGTTTTGTGTTCAAGGACTGCAAGGCTTGCTGCCAGGTTAATCGCTGTGGTTGTTTTACCTACACCGCCTTTTTGATTCGCTATCGCTATGATCTTTCCCATATCTTGTTGATTTATTTATCAAACTACAAAGGTACGATTTTTATTGTAAAAAACGAAGAACTTATGGGAGAAGTTATCAACATTTTTTTGCGAACTCAGAACTAAGAATTAAGAACTTTGATAAAAAAAGAGCTGCCATTTTTCATAGCAGCTCCATTCAATCTTTAACCTTTAGCCTTTAGCCTTTAGTCTTATTTGTCCAAATCATCGAACCATGCTTCTAATGATTTGTCGTCGTCTTCGAAATCTTCATGTCTTGGTTGGTCGAAATAGCCTTCTGGATATTCGCCTGTTTCAATGAAATTCAATGTTTCTTTTAATGCATTGCTGAATTTCTCGAAGTCTTCTTTATAGAGGAAAAGTTTGTGTTTCTCATAGAAAAAACGATTTTGCTCGTTGCTGAAACGACGTTTGCTCTCTGTGATTGTCATATACTTCTCTTCACCTTTTGTTGTCTTCACGTCGAAAAAGTAAGTACGTTTACCAGCACGTATTGCTTTTGAAAACAATTCTTCACGATTGTTCATCTTTTCATTTTCCATAACTGTCAAAAATTTGTGTTCTACCTATCAATTTTGATTTCACAAAAATAAAGAAAAATATTATAGTCTGAACTTTTTTTTTGAAAAAAATATATATGGCTTGGCAATCGAATTATTCTTTAAACATATTAAAAATTCTATATTTTATATTTTTGTGAAAGTTAGTCTGTTGTAAGAATGTTTTTATTTGTTTATTTTGAAAATACTCTTTAATTTAGCGACAGCAAAAAAATACATTACTTATGAAAAAAATATCACTTTATATAGGCGTGATTTCCGTGTTGATGGTTTTTAACATATCGAGCGTTATGGCGCAGAATCCTAATCTTAAGATTGCTGATAATGTGAGGACTGACACCTCTATGGTTAAATATGGCGGATTTCTTGAAACATACTGGACTCAGGATTATCCATATAATCAACTTTGTCCGAAAGATCCTTTGAATAATAATTCATATAGTTATGCTGGATGTCCTGCGGTCGCTATGGGGCAGATTATAAATTATTTAAGAACAACACAAGACACTCGTTTTTCTGATAGCGACGATTATGTTCACCAATATGCCGGCCGCAATTACAATATCGATGATGATTATAAGGCTTTGGAATTTCTTCCATTTCATCAGTTGAACAAAATGTTGGATTCCATCGATGCTGTTTTGATGCGAGCTGAAATTCTTACCGATTTGCAAGCTGCAGCTCTCATTTTCGCCTGTGGAACGGCTTGCAAGCAAGTTTATACTTCCGAAGGTTCTGGGACTTTCTATGTGGACCAGGCGTTTGAAGCGTACAAGAGATTCGGCTTCGACGACTGCGTGCTTTTCCGTGAACCTGATTCCGTTATGTATGCTACTTTGATATCCAATTTGCAGGATGGCTACCCTGCACACTTGGCTGTTGAGAATCCTGAAGGTACGGTCGGACATAATGTCGTGGTGGATGGCTATTGCACAGAAGATAACAAGTTCCATATCAACTTCGGTTACGGCGGTGCCTTGGACGGATGGTATGATATTCCTGACCCTAACTTTTATTACGGTATGACAAAAATGGAAGGTATCATTTTGAATATCATTCCATCTACTACAGCTGTTGATGAGTTGTCGATGCAGCAATCATTAGAGATTTATCCAAATCCGGTCTCCGATGTTCTCAATATAAAAAACATATCTTGTTATGAAGTTGAATATTCTATTTTCAATGTCATGGGACAAGAGGTAAGTAATGGTTCATCTAACGGAACCATTTATGTTGAAGATTTAGAAGCCGGATTATACTTTTTGCAAATCAAGGAGGAGGGATTATTTAAAAAGGCAAAATTTGTAGTGGAACGATAATGCTGGAATAGAGTTAGGCGTATCATCTTTAGCCATTTGTCTTTGGTCTTTAGCCATTAAAAAAAACTTTCGCCTTTTGCCTTTTGCCTTTAGACTTTTCTTATCTTTGACAACAAATATTTATTTGAGTTATGAAGTTGAATCTTAGAAAACCAATAGCGTTTTTCGATCTTGAGACTACAGGTCTTAATCCAGTGCATGATCGTATTGTTGAAATTAGTGTGTTGAAAGTCAATACTAATGGAGAAGAAGAACAGAAGACTTGGCTTATAAATCCTGGTTGTCCTATTCCTCCTGAAACAACAGCTGTACATCATATTTCAGACCTTGATGTAAAGGATTGCAAGTCGTTTAAGGAATTGGCTCCTGAAATCGCGAAGTTTTTCGGCTCCAGCGATATTGCCGGTTATAATATTTTGAAATTCGATGTACCATTCCTTATGGAGGAGTTTATCCGTGCTGGCATCGACTTCGACATCAAATCACGTAACCTTATCGACGTGATGAATATCTTCATGAAGATGGAGCCTCGTACGCTCAAAGGCGCATATCGTTTCTTTATGAATAAAGAACTTGAGGATGCTCATTCTGCAGCAGCCGATACCTCAGCGACTTACGAGGTGCTGATGGCTATGCTTGATAAATATCATGATGCGGAATATACTGATAACAAAGGCGTGACTTCTGTTCCAGTACAGAACGATATGCAGGCCCTTTCTGCTTTTTCTTCTCATAACAAAAATGCCGACCTTGCTGGTCAGATTGTTTTCGATGACGAAGGTAAAGAAGTGTTCAAATTCGGCAAACATAAAGATAAAAGGGTGGAAGAGGTGTTCAGAATAGAACCTCAATATTACGATTGGATTATGAAAAGTGATTTTCCAGAATATACAAAGAAGGTTATAACTGGAATTAAATTAAGAATGAGTGGTAAGAATATTAAATTTTAAAAAGTAATAATATGAAAAAGATTACAAGACTACAAGACTACAAGACTACAAGATTATTGGCATTCTTGTTTGTTATCTTGTTCCAATGCCAACAGCTCATAGCTCAAGGCTCACAGCCATTATGGATGCGTTATAACGCAATATCTCCTCAGGGCGATAAGATAGTTTTTACTTATAAAGGTGATGTTTATGTCGTTGATGCTGAAGGTGGCATAGCTCGCCAGATAACGACCAACTCGTCTTACGAAACTAATCCAATATGGTCTAACGACGGTAAATATATTGCTTTCGCTACCGACAGAAACGCCAACTATGATATTTATGTCGTTTCTGTTGATGGCGGAGTCGCTAAGCGTGTTACAACAAACTCCGCTTCGGAAATCCCTCTTGCATTCTCTGCCGACGACAGCATGATTTATTATAGAGCTAATATCCAAAGAGATGCCGACAACCTTATGTTCCCAGCTGGCTGGACTCGTGAATTATATAAGGTGTCGGTAGATGGTGGTCGCCCTCAACAAGTCGTCGCCACGAATGTCTGTAGCATCTCCTTCGATGCCGACGGCGAATCATTCCTCTATTATGACCAAAAGGGTAACGAAGATGACTGGCGCAAACATCAGATTTCATCAATAGCTCGCGATATCGTTTATTATAACGCTAAAGATAAGTCTCATACAATCATGACAACCAACATAGGAGAAGACCGCGACCCTCGTTTCCTCCCAGGAAAGAAAGATGTCGTGTTCCTTAGCGAAGGTGAAGGCGGCAACTTCAACGTGTATAAGGCTCCTTTCAATGACATCAACAACGCTGAGCAAATAACAAATTTCCCAACATATCCAGTTAGATTCTTGACAGTGTCTAATGATGGATTGTTGTGCTACGGATACCAAGGTGAAATATACACTCAGACTCTCGGCAATGAACCAAAGAAAGTTGAAATACAAATAGTTAATGACCAAGAAGAAACACCTGAAATTGGTAAGTTCGGCAAGGCTTCCGACATCACTGTAACACCTGATGGCGACCTCATCGCTTTCGTTGCTCGTGGTGAAGTATTCGTTACATCTGACGAATATACAACAACAAAACAAATCACTCATACTCCAGAAGCTGAGGCTTATCCAACATTCTCTCCAGATGGAAAAACATTGGTTTATGTTTCTGAACGTGACGGATATTTCAGCTTGTACAAAGCTGAAGTCGCTCGCAAAGAAGAACTTAATTTCGCTTATGCTACATTAATTAATGAAGAGCCTTTGTTTGAAAACGACGGCATAGAACGTGGCGTGCCTAAATTCTCTCCTGATGGAAAAGAACTCGCTTATTTGGAAAACAGAAATATATTGAAAGTCATTAACCTTGAGACAAAGAAAGTGCGCCAGATTACTGACGGAACACAACATTATCGTAACGACGACTATTGCTTTGAATATGAATGGTCACCAGACGGCAAATGGTTCGCTCTTACCTTGATAACTAATATGCACGACCCTTATTCAGATGTCGGCATCGTTTCTGCTAACGGCGATATGAAAATTTACAATATCACCAACAGCGCATATATAACATCATCTCCTCAATGGGCTTTGGATGGTAACGCTGTCGCATTCATCTCAAATCGTTATGGTATGCGTTCTCATGCTTCATGGGGTAGCCAAGATGACGCTTTCGTAGCATTCTTGAATCAAGAGGCATACGATAAATTCCGTCTCTCAAAAGAAGAATTTGACCTTTTGAAGAAAGAAGAAAAAATGGCTAAGGACTTGGCAGAGAAATCCAACGGTAAAAAAGATAAGAAAGATAAGAAGGATAAAGATGCTGAAGAAGGTAAGAAAGATATAGTAGTAGAACTTGACGGACTCGAAGATCGTATCATTCGTCTCACTCCGATGTCGTCTCATCTCTCTGGTGTCTCTCTTTCAAAAGATGGCGACAAATTGTTCTTCTTGAGCTCTTTTGAAAAAGGCTACGACCTCTGGGAATTTGATGTACGCGAGAAATCTACCAAGGTTTTGAAAAAACTTGGAATGGGCGGAGCTGAAATAAAACTGAATAAAAAAGGCGATAAATTGTTTGTATTGTCAGGCGGCAACCTTCAGACAATTGAAACAAAAGGCGGTAAGTCAACACCTATTAAATATGATGCGACAATGACTCTCGACCGTGCCGCTGAACGTGAATATATGTATAATCACATTTTCTTGCAAGAAAACAAACGTCTCTTCAGAAGAGATAGCAACGGCGCCGACTTCGCTCAGATTAAGAAAGATTTCTATCCGTTCTTGAAACATATCAATAACAATTACGACTTTACAGAAATGATGAGCGAGATTCTCGGTGAACTCAATGTTTCTCACTCTGGTTGCGGAATGCGTAGCAATGGCAAGAGCGGCGATGTGACTGCTTATTTCGGACTTCTCTTCGATGTGAATTATGACGGAGACGGCCTTTTGATTGATGAAGTATTGGAAAAAGGTCCTTTCGACAAGAATCATTCTAAAGTCGAAGCTGGTAATATAATTGAAAAAATTGATGGCGTTGAGATTACAAAAGACATGGATTATTTCCCACTTCTTAACAAGAAAGTTGGAAAACAAGTCTTGGTGACAGTTTATAATCCTGATACAAAGAAACGTTGGGAAGAGATTGTTAAACCTATTTCAAAAGGAACTCAAAATGAATTGTTATATCAACGCTGGATTAAACATAATGCAGAAGTAGTTGATAGTCTCTCAAACGGAACATTGGGATATGTCCATATCCGTAGTATGGGCGATGCAAGTTACCGTGATGTCTATGCAGATATTTTAGGTAAATATAACAAGAGAAAAGGTATCGTCATCGACACTCGTTTCAATGGCGGAGGTCGTTTGCACGAAGACATCGAGATTTTATTCAGCGGCGAGAAATACCTCGAACAAGTCATTCGTGACAGCGTGGCTTGCGTGATGCCTTCACGTCGTTATGTAAAGCCTTCAATCATGTTGATGTGTGAGGCTAACTACAGCAACGCTCACGGAACACCTTGGGTTTATAAACATAAGAAAATGGGTAAGCTTGTCGGTATGCCTGTCCCTGGAACAATGAGTAGCGTTACATGGGAGACATTACAAGACACTGACTTGTACTTCGGTTTGCCAGTGGTTGGATACAGAACGCAAGAAGGTTATTATCTCGAAAATTATCAACTCGAACCAGATGTGAAAGTAAGAAATACACCTGAAAAACTCGCTGAAGGCATCGATGAACAATTGGAAGCAGCAGTGAGAGAGTTGATGAAAGATGTAGAGAATTATAATTATTGGGGAGAATAAAGTCTATAAGTCTATAAGACTACGAGACAATAAGCAACAAGGCGCCGATGTTCATTGGCGCCTTGTTGTTATACTTTATTTTAAAAACTTCTAACTCCTAACTATTCAAAAATAATTTCATCCATAAACATCCATGATGGATTGTTGTATCCTGGAAGTCCTTCTGGAATAAGACCTGGTGTCTCAACGATGATTCTTACGAATCTGCTGTTTAAACCGCTTATGTCTAAGGTCTTTGTTACGATTGTACTTCTTGATGTCGGCACATCTTCATAAATGTCGTATGATTTGAATAGCTGATAATGAATGCCGTTGTCTGATTTGTAAACAGACATTCTTTTTGGCATCAGAATCCAATCGTAAGGGTTTGTGTTGAAGTTTATTTTTAACGAACTTAATTTTTCTTTCTTGCCGAAATCGAGTTCAATGTCGCAGTCATTGCCGTAGAATCCTTGCCAGTTGCCGTCTTTGTAGTTGTTGGTTCCGACAGCTCCGTTGAGCAAGGCGTCTTCACTGCCGCCAGAATATTCTGGTCTGTAGTTGCCAGCGACGGTATTCAACTTCTTGAAATGTCCCATGCCCTTATGATAAAGGATGTATTTCTCATTGACGATAGTCTCTCTGTTGTCTTCAAAACAAACAGCCTTCACGATGCAAGAACGTTCGATGGCGAAAGGTCCGTTGTAAACCTTGCTGTTCTTGTCAGGAGTACTGCCGTCAATAGTATAATAAATATCTCTGTCGTTGAAAATCGTTTTCAAAGAAACCAAAGTCTGTTGGCCACTTGTAGTCTTGTAGTCTTGTGGTCTTGTAGTCTCTATAAAAACAACGTTTCCTGCATTCAAAACGTCTCTTGCAATCTTGTCGTAACGTTCGGTGAAGATATTTCTGTAATATGAACGTGACTCCATATCCCAAGCTCTGACGAATCTTTTCTTCAAGCAATGTAATGAATCCAAGAAGTTAGCCGACATGTTTTGTGTAAATGTGACATTCTCTTCAGTAGGATTCAACATTGTTTTATATAGATTAAGTCTCAATTCATTTTTCAATGTCACGATATAAGCTCTGTAAGCAGCCAATATTGCCACGTCAATGATTTCTGGATTGGCGTTTACTTCTTGTCTGTCTTTCAAAAGTTTCTGATAAATCTCGAAAGCCTGTTGTTTCTCATTATTGTTTTTAGCAATTGCTGCTGAATCTAACTGAGATGGATAGAACTCAAGAAGAGGAGAGTTGAGAACTGTGAAGTTCATCAAGTTTGTCATGTCGCTCTCGTCAATCATTCTGTTTAATTCATAAAGATGATTGATAGCTGAACTTTGGTTGTTGGCTATTGGCTGTTGGAAATATTGAACATTGAAATTCTTATTGAAAATCTCTTCTCTGTCGATTCTCTCTTTGTTGTCGTTAGTCTTTAAAGTGTTCCAACTTGTCTCTGCGCACCATGCCATCGCGTGCCACACTTCGTTGAACATAGTTTCGCCGTAGTCGTCCCAAGCCGTGTTGATGACGCCTTTGGCTCCGTTTTTATATCCGTCGCGAGCGAAGTTGGCGATGTTGACGATGTAGTTGTCCATGTTAGGGAAACAACTTGCCCAGCAGCTAGCGCCAGGTGCGACCCAGAATGTATGACCAGAATTTTTGAAAGGTGCAATCATTTCATCAAAACTGTCACGACCTCCATAACTCCAAACGATGAATTGGATGTCTTCTGGAAGTTGTTTTATCATCTCTGGATTCTTGGCGATGATATCGCCCCACATCATCACTTCTTTATCATATTTTTGTAAGATGTCATATACCTTATTAATATGTTGGCAGTAGGCATTTTCTGAGCCGATGCTTTCTACATAAGATTTGGCTTTTCCGTTGCCTAATCCTTCTGTCTCGTCGCAGTTGATGTTAAAATATTTTGACTCGTAAGCCTGTGCTGTCTCGCCGAGTAATGTTTCTAAAAACTCGTAAGTCTCTTCAACGCCAGGATTGAAGTTGAAACGTGTGTCTTTTATGTCATCATAGAAAGGATTGTCGAGAGTCTTTTCAGCATGAGCGAAACATTGTTGGTTGCCGATGAATTCGATATAATAATCCTTTGCATATTCTGTCAATTCTTTGATTTCTTCTGCGGTAAGACCATCGGTAGGAGCGATGTCTGGATACTCGTCGAGTTTGAAAAGATGTTCTGTATAAAGGTTGAAGAAATTGAATTTATATTCAGCGAGGCGACGAATCTGTTCTTTGATGAAATCCGTTGTTGGAATAGGACCACGGCTGATGTCATCCATCCATCCGCGATATTCAAGAGAAGGATAGTCGAAGATGCAATACCAAGGAATGTTCAGATTGTTTTCTGTGAGAAGTTGGTGACGTATTATCTGTTTCAAACTTTGAGCTCCGTAGAAAAGACCTTGAGGAGTTGGTGCTGATACCAATATATGGTTGCTAATAACAATTATATGATATTCTTGAGGATTTATTTTTATTTCTATACTATCTAATCCTATTATATCTTTAGGTTGGATTTGTTCAATTATTTCAGGATCATATATACCAAAAACGATATTATTCCTTTTTTTATTTCCTTTTTTTGAAACTTTTAAATCTAAACCTGTTATTTCTTTAATATCATTTTTGAAAGTATTGATGATTTTAGATATTTCTTCATTTTCACCAATATCAACGAGTAAGCAAGACTCGTCTATAACAAAATTATTTGTCGAATTATTAAAATCACAAATTTCAGCATATTGCGGAGTCGGAATTATCCCGGTATTTACTGATTGCTGATTGCTGACAGCTGATAGCTCACTGCCGTTGTCCGTTGTCTGTTGTCCGTTGACATTAAAGAATAAAGCCAATATAATAATGAGAAATAATTTTTTCATAACTTTCAATTTTCCATTTTCAATTTTAAATAATAAGACGCTTCAATGTGTGTTTATTTTTTAGGTGTCATTGAAACGTCTCTACATAAATAAATTATGCATTATGCATTGTGAATTATGAATTAATTTAAATATCAAACCCTGGCGCATTAACGCTGAGCATATCATAAAGGTCATCGATTCCCATTCCGTCGATGATACGTTTGATGATAGGAGGGAAGTTGCTGCCTTCGTTAACGTAGCCGTCTTTGTAAATGTCTTCTTTTAAGAATTGATTGATGTTTTCAAAGATTTCATCATCATATAAGAATGAATGAAGTACGTCGGTATCAGTTTGGAAGTCGAAATACATCTTGCCGTCTTTTCTATTTTGACCATGATAGTTATCAACGACGATAAAACGTTTCATTCCGAATTGGTATAAGTCAACGATCAATTCGCATTCGTCTGTTATAGAAAGAGAGCAAACGCCATTATCGTTGATGACGAATTTTCCTCCGATACGAGGTTTATGTGTGTTGTTGTAGAATTCTTGCGCTTTGGTTGCATCTTCAACAGAAGGGAAGCGCATATAAAAGTCGTAATATTTGTGTGTCATAATAAATTATCTTTTTTGCAAAAATATAATTTTTTTCCCTTTCTGTTGAACAAAACTATATGATAATTTGTCTAACGTATGGTTTTGGTTATACATTTCAATTTTCTCAAATGATGAAAAGCACTTCAGTTCCCCGCTGGGTGCTTTTTTTAGTCAATTAGTCAATTAGTTGATGAGTTAATAAGTTTAAAAATCAAAGTGTTATGATTTTTTTGGATAAAATTTTACCCCCCCGAAAAATGTAAAATTAATGTAAATAATTGCTATCTTTGTGTCATTGAAAAATTAAAAATTATTTACTATGAAAAAGTTATTGATGTTATTTGTTTTAGTAGCTACGCTTTTCGGTGTTTCAAGTTGTTCACTTCATGATCCTTTGACAAGAAACCTTAATCAAAATTCAACCAATGTTGTTTTGCAAGACAATAATTACAAGATTGTACAAAAGGTGAGAGGTGAAGCCCAAGCAGATTATTTCTTTTATTTAGGTGGTTTCCGTAAGAAAGGTTTAATTGAAGAGGCAAGAGCTAATATGCTTGAAAATGCGAACTTGGTTGGTTCTTCAAGAGCTGTTATTAATGAAACAGTAGAAACAAGTGCAACAACATTTGCTGGTATATACAGCAATGTAAAAGTCACAGTTTCTGGATATGTAGTGGAGTTTACTGAATAAAATTCATTTAGTATCAATAACAAAAGTCACTTCGTTATGAGGTGACTTTTTGTTTTTTAGGGGATTTCTATAAATTGCTTTGCAAATGATTTATGAATTTTTTTTTGAGAAGATTTTTGTTTTTCTTGAATGAACATAGCGAGCTATGTGATTGAAAGAAAGGCGAAAAGATTCCAAGAAAAAACATAAAGCATGCAAAAGTTTTAATTGCTACTGTCAAAAATTATTTAAACGGGGAATTTATAGAAGTCCCCGTTAGATTTATATAAAAAAGATAAGGTTTAAAATTCAAGAATTATCTCAAACTTTAAACCTTAAACTTTAATCTTTAAACCAGATTATTATTGTTCTTTTACATTGTTCATACCAACTTCAACAGCTTGCATGTTCAATGGGATAAGTTTATGAGCACGTTCTGGGAGTGAGTGTTCGAGACCTTCTTTAACTTTATCCATTGAAATGATAGGTTTCAATTTAAGATAAGCGCCGAGGATAATCATGTTGAACACTTTAGCGTTACCCATATCAGATGCTAATTGAGCGCCTTCGATGGTGTAAATCTTAATGTCAGTACGTGTTGGTTTGTGAGTAATACCGTTTGGGTCGTAAAGGAGCACGCCGCCTGGTTTTACTTTTGATTCGAATTTGTCGAGTGATTGTTGGTTGAGAATCACAGCTGTGTCGAAAGCGTTGAGGATAGGTGAGCAAACGCGTTCATCGCTGATGATGACAGTCACGTTAGCTGTACCGCCACGCATTTCAGGACCGTATGATGGCATCCAGCTGACTTCTTTGCCTTCCATGATACCACTATATGCAAGGATCTTACCCATTGACAAGACACCTTGTCCGCCGAAACCGGCAATAATAATTTCTTCTGTCATTGTTTTAATTTTTTTATTTTTCAACAAGCTTACCGTCAACTTTAATGTCACCGAGTGGATAGAATGGGAGCATGTTTTCAACTAACCATTTGTTAGCTGCAACTGGTTCCATTTTCCAGTTAGAGTTACAGTTAGAAACGATTTCAACGAAGTTGACGCCGCTCTTACCGTTGATTTGGTTTTCAAAAGCTTTCTTGATAGCTGCTTTAGCTTTACGTACGCATGCTGGGTTGTAAACAGCTTGACGAGTAACATATTTTGTACCAGGAAGCTGAGCGATAAGTTCAGTTATTCTTAATGGGTAGCCATTGCATGGGATACCGTCGAAACCTGCGCCTGCTGGTAAAGTAGCTTTACGGCCGTAAGGTGTTGTTGCTGTCTTCATGCCTTCCAATGTTGTTGGAGCCATTTGACCACCTGTCATACCGTAGATACCGTTGTTAACGAAAATCATTGTGATGTTTTCGCCACGGTTGCAAGCGTGGATTGTTTCTGCTGTACCGATAGCTGCCAAGTCACCGTCACCTTGGTATGTGAAGATAACTTTGTTAGGCCATACGCGTTTGAGGCCTGTTGCCAATGCTGGAGCACGACCGTGAGCTGCTTCTTGGAAGTCAACATCGAAATAGTCGTAAGCCATAACAGAGCAACCTACAGGAGCTACACCGATTGTATCTTCGTCAACGCCGAGTTCTTCTAATACTTCAGCGATGATGCGGTGAGTTGTACCGTGACCGCAACCAGGACAGTAGTGGAATGGTTTTTCGGTCAATAACTTAGATTTTTCATAAACTAAGTTTTCAGGTTTAATGATATCTTCTATTGACATGTTCTTATTCTCCTATAATTTGTTTTTTCATTGCTTCGAGAACTTCTTCTGGTGTGTGGATGATACCACCTACGCGGCCGAAGTGTTCTGCTTTAACGCGACCATTGACTGCCAATTTAACGTCTTCAATCATTTGACCGCAGCTTAATTCTACTGCTAAGAAACCTTTAGCGCCTCTGTCGATGAGGTTTTGGATAGCCTTAGTTGGGAATGGGAATAAGGTGATAGGACGTAATAAACCGACCTTGAGACCTTCTGCGCGTGCCAATTGTACTGATTTTTGAGCGATACGAGCACTTGAACCGTAAGCTACGAATACGTATTCTGCGTCTTCGCATTCGATTTCTTCAAAACGTACTTCGTTTTCTTCAACTAATCTGTATTTTTCTTGGAGATGGCGGTTGTGAGCTTCCATCTTAACTGAGTCTAAGTCTAATGATGTGATAACACGGTGTTGTGTACCTCTCTTACGACCTGTTGTTGCCCATGGATAGTTAGCCTTGATTTCTTCTTCTGTCATGCGTGGTTTTTGTTCTGGAAGAACAACTTTTTCCATCATTTGACCGATTGCACCGTCTGATAAGATGCAGCATGCCATGCGATATTTGAATGCTAATTCGAAGCCTAATGCAACGAAGTCAGCCATTTCTTGTACTGAAGCTGGAGCTAATACGATATTTTTGTAGTCACCGTTACCACCGCCTTTACATGCTTGGAAGTAGTCAGCTTGTGATGGTTGGATTGTTCCTAAACCCGGGCCGCCACGAACAACGTCAGCATATACACAAGGTACTTCTGCACCTGCTATATAAGCTATACCTTCTTGTTTCAAGCTGACACCTGGACTTGATGATGATGTCATGACGCGTTTGCCTGATGCGCCCGCTGCATAAACCATGTTGATAGCTGCTATTTCACTTTCTGCTTGTAAAACGACCATACCGGTACGTTCGTAAGGGTTTTGTTCCATAAGATATTCAATCACTTCTGATTGTGGAGTGATAGGATATCCGTAATAAGCATCACAACCGTAGCGGATAGCTGCTTCGGCTAATGCTTCGTTACCCTTCATCAGTTTTAATTCTCCCATTATGTGTTAATTTTAAATGTTAGACAATTGATTTAATTACAATTTGACTTTGTAAACAGTGATAACACCATCTGGACATACCATGCCGCATGATGCACAACCGATACATTTGTCAGGTTCCGCCATATAAGCGTAATTGTAACCTTTACCGTTTACTTCTTTTGCCAAGCTGATAACACCAACTGGACAGTTTGCAGCGCATACGCCACAACCTTTACAACGTTCAGTGTTAACTACGATGGCTCCTTTGAAACTTGCCATAATTGTTTAGTTTTAAGTTACTTATAATGTTTATTGATTCCTTAATTCTTTTTTATCAAGATTTACAAAAGTATATATTTTTTTTCAAATCAAAAAGAAAAAATCAAAATTTATTATTTGATTGGATGATCTTCAGCAAAACGTTTTAATCTCTCAGCTAAAACCGGAATTTCTTCTCTCTGAATCAATGATGTACATGCTCTGATACCTTGACGTGTGCTGCCGCATGTGTCTAATGAAATGGCTGAGATGCCGTAATATAACATCGCTTCTAATAACTCTGGTCCTGTGAATCCTGGGTAGCAGTAAGTGAAGTAGAATCCGTCAGCGATAGGCTCACCTAAGTCTTCATCGTATGTGAAATAGAATCCGTTTTCTAAGAAAGCGTCTTTCATCATCTTTGCCTTTTCTCCGTATTCTAAAACGTCTTCACGATAGTTGTATGTTCCGTCGTTTACTGCCTTCAAAACGCCAGCAACAGCATATTGTGCTGAGTGTGATGTTCCTGAGCTGAGTGGGTGTAATGCTCCGAAGAGAATGCCTCTTAAGAAAATGTCTTGTCCGCAGAATTCTTTCAAGTCTGGATATACGCGGTCTGCGAGTTTGTCGCTGATACCTAAGATTGCGCAACGTTCGCCAGCATAGCTGAATGCCTTGGAGCTTGAAATCATTAATATATAATTATCGGTGTATTTACCAACTGTTGGTTGATATGGAGCTACGCCTGGATGGCTGTAGTCTTTACGGAAGTCCATGCCGAAATATGCGAGGTCTTCGAGAACGATGACGTCATATTTGTTGGCTAATTCACCAATGATTTGAAGTTCTTCTTCTGTTAAGCAAACCCATGTTGGGTTGTTTGGATTTGAATATAAAACACTGTGGATTTTTCCTGTTGCGAAAATGCTCTCTAATTTGTCACGAAGTTTTTCGCCACGATATTCATAGATGTCGAAGTTTTCCATTGGGATGCCAAGCACCTTGTTTTGGAATTTGTGTACAGGAAATCCTGGATCTATGAATAATACTGTGTTCTTTTCTTTGTTGATATGTCCGCAAATCATGAATGTTGCGAATGCGCCTTGCATAGAACCAACTGTTGGAATGCAGTTCTTGGCGTCAACGTCGAGGTCGAGGAAGTTCTTGATGAAACGAGAAGCTTCGTTCTTAACGGCAGGAACACCGTCAATTGGAGGATATGTAGCTGCTACGCCTTCTTGCAAAGCTTTGATTTGAGCTTCAACGCCAGCTTGTGCGGCTGGAAGACCAGGGTTGCCCATTTCCATGTGGATGAATTTTACACCGCTTGCAGCTTCAAGATCTCTCGCAAGCTTGTTGATTTCACGGATACCGGCTTTGCCGATACAAGGAAGGTTGCTGTTGCTGAATACTTTTTGAGCTACTTCAACCGGAACAATGTTATTCTTCATGATAATATGTTGACTTTTTTTTGATTAAAATATCAGAATTATGTTTGAACGTCAAAATTATGAAAATATTTAATATAAAAGTCTTAAACGAAGATTTTTTTTAGTTAAAAGTTTTTAAGGGAAATTATAAAGGAAGTGGGACGTACTGGACTCGAACCAGTTATCGTACCTGTTTGATATTTCGTATGTTGCAAAGTGCTGTTAATCGTTACTACACTAATTTACTACACTAAACCATTGAACTTGTTAAACATTCTGCAAATTTACATTAAATAATTTGTATGTGCAAAAAAAATAAAAGCCAACTTACAGTGAAAATGCAGGTTGGCTTTTTGCTTTTATATCAAAACCACAATCTTATCATTTCCCAGATTTGCAACATCTGCCAAATAAATTATCCGATTACAAGCAGTATCTTTTAATTCCATAAGTAAATTATCTAAAAATCAATTTCCACCACGTTTTCAAACTGCCGAGTGTGCCACCTGTATGCTTCTCGTGCTCCTTTAGGGACATATATCACCACATCTTTGTGAAAGTCGTGGTGGTAACCGTTTATATATGGTGGCGTGGAAGCTTTGAAATATATCTCTTTAAGATTGTCGCAATCAGCAAAGGCCTCATTGTGAATAGCCTCCAAGCTACTTGGAAATGTTATGCTTGTCAGCCCTTTGCAATAATTAAATGCAGATTTACAAATAAGTTCTGTACCATCTTTGATTACAATGCTTGTATTGGATGGCATATCACCCTTATATTTATATAGCAACTTGCCAATATAAACCTCGCCATCTGGCTGATTATCGTACCAAGGTGTATCCTCAAAAGTATATGGTCCGATGTACTCAACATCCCCTTCAAAGGTTACATCAGTGAGATTACTACAAGAAAAAAAGCGGATTTATGAATGTAAACAATATCTTTATGAAACACTACACTCCTAAGTTTATCATATCCTTCAAAAGAGTGCGCGCCAATTTCCTCTACATCCTCTGGAACAACAAGGTCTGTTATCAATTCACCGTTCAGATAAAGGTCATCTGCATACCTGAAAAGAGACTCTCCAATCGCATCAAGCACATCGTATAAAGGCAATTCACACCAAGCCGAAAGGTCTCTAATATGTATCTCTTTTAAGCCATCGCAACCAGAGAACGCACCAAGTCCAACCATCCGCACACTCGGCGGAATAGTTATGCTGGTCATTTTACTGCAATCTTTGAACGCTCCATCATCAATATATTCAACTATGTAATTTATGCCTTTGTAAGTGATATTCTCTGGAATAACCACAGCCCCAACATATTCATCCGCATAAGCTTTGTAACTGTCTCCTTTATAAGTAACAGAAACAATATTTAAACTATCACACTCTATTTTGTAATAGATTCCATCCGCCTCAAAATCGTGACCGTCTCTTGGAATTATCAGAAAACATGCAACTACTATTGCTAATAGCGCAGATATAATCCACAAGCATTTATTTACTTTCAAGCTCTTTTTCATATTATTTTTTATTCAAATGTTTCTTACGGCATCTCTTTTGTAACGAAGATAATAAATTATATGGTTAAATTTAAAAAATAAAAATCAATCTAACTATAGCTATCGCATATAATGCCATTAAAGCTATAGTCAGCACATTCCACACAATGCTTACAATTCGTTTTAACTTTTCTGGCAATAGTGTTTTTACTGCTTGTTCTATTCCTATGATAGCAAGACTGCAAAATGGCATAAGCAACCCTAATCTCATATAATAATCAAAAGTTACAATCTTGAAATTCCAATCATTGTCTGAGACTATTGACAAGTAAACAGCTATAGCGTAAATTATATATGGTATGATGATTTGTAGCGATATATGCAGACGTTGAGCAAATGTTTTAAACCAATAAAAGAACATCGTATAACTGAAAAAGCACAATGCAAGTGCGAACCCAAGCATATTGAATTTGCCCAAATCCCACATAAACATCCATGCCATTATTGAGAACAGTAAATATTGTACAAAATATTGTCTTAGACCATAGTATGTACTCAATGCAAAACGCTTGATATATTGTAAAAATGTATTCATAATATTATTTAATATTTGGTACAAAAGTAATAAAAAAAGCCAACTTACAGGAAATGTAGGTTGGCTTTGTGTCGCTTGAAGAAAGAAATATTACAACATAATTTTAATTGCTTTATTTCCTACGCTAACGATATAAACACCTTTATTGAGAACAATCTCTTCACCAGTGTATTTATCTATTTTTTCTACAAGGATGCCGTTGATGGAATAGATAGCAATAGGTTTGCCCTCTGAATCTGATAATGATATTCCATTAGATGTTACTTCAATTGCAATATTGTTTTCATCAATATCTTCTATTCCAGTACTATCATATTCTTTAATATTCATGAAGTTTTCCCAGACTTCCGCAGACTGATATTTTGAAAGAAGTCCTTGTGGTACATATAGCGTTGTGTTCATATATTGAGCGTATGTAAAATTAGCATCACCAACTTTTGGAGGTATTCCTGTCATATATATATTCGTTAGACTTGAACAATTTTCAAAAGCTGATTCTCCAATGCTTTCTACACTATAACCAATTGTTACACTTGATAGACTTGTACAACCTTTGAATGTATTGCTTTCAATAGAAGAGACTGTATTAGGTATTTCTATGCTTGTAAGACTTGAACAATTTTCAAAAGCTTCTTCTTCAATATATGTAACAGAATTTGGTATTGCTATGCTTGTCAGACTTGTACAACCTTCAAAAGCATTAGATCCAATTTCTTCAAGCTGAGAGTTTTCTTCAAATGTCACACTTGTCAAACTTGAACAATTATAAAAAGTATTAGAACCAATAGAAGTTACCAAGTTTGGAATTTCAATGCTTGTCAGACTTGTACAACCTTCAAAAGCATTAGATCCAATTCTTATTAACTGAGAGTTTTCTCCGAATGTTACGCTTGTCAAACTTGAACAATCTTCAAAAGCACTCATTCCAATTCTTATTAACTGAGAGTTTTCTCCGAATGTTACGCTTGTCAAACTTGAACATCCTTCAAAAGCACCGTGTCCACTACCATCATAACTACCTCTATCAATAGAAGTGACGGAATTTGGGATTTCAATGCTTGTCAAACTTGAACAATTATAAAAGCTACCACTAATAGTAGTAAGCTGAGAGTTTTCTCCGAATGTCACACTTGTCAAACTTGTACAATCTCCCAAAGTACTATATTCAAGAGAAGTTACCAAGTTTGGAATTTCTATATTTGTCAAACTTGAACATCCTTCAAAAGCCCTATCTCCAATTTTTGTAAGCTGAGAGTTTTCTCCAAATGTAACATTTGTAAGACTTGAACATCCATTAAAAGCACCCCATTCTATTGATGTAACACCGCTCGGGATTTCTATGCTTGTAAGAGTTGAACATCCTTCAAAAGCACCGTGTCCAATAGAAGTTACCAAGTTTGGAATTTCAATGCTTGTCAAACCTGAACATCCTTTAAAAGCCCCACCTCCAATTTCTGTAAGCTGAGAGTTTTCTCCAAATGTAACATTTGTCAAACTTGAACAATTATAAAAAGTATTAGAACCAATAGAAGTTACCAAGTTTGGAATTTCAATGCTTGTCAAACCTGAACATCCTTCAAAAGCCCCACCTCCAATTTCTGTAAGCTGAGAGTTTTCTTCAAATGTCACACTTGTCAAACTTGAACAATCTTCAAAAGCAGCATCTTCAATGCTTGCAACACTATTTGGAATGATTATGCCTGTCAGACTTGAACATACAGCAAAAGCATAGTTACCAATAGAAGTTACAGAGTTTGGAATTTCTATATTTGTCAAACTTGAACATTCACAAAAAGCACCTCGTCCAATTGATGTTACCAAACTTGGTATTTCAATGCTTGTCAGACTCGAACAATATCTAAAAGCCTCAACTCCAATTTCTGTAAGCTGAGAGTTTTCTCCGAATGTTACGCTTGTCAAACTTGTATTACCCTTAAAAGCATAATCCCTAATAGAAATAACACGGTACTCATCTCCATCATAAGTTACAGTAGATGGTATAAAAATGTCACCAGTACCATAAAAAGCAGTTAGTTCAACTGTAAAATCAGTTGATGAAATGATATTATAATAAATTCCATCAACTTCAAAAGCGTTTGCTTTTAAACCACACAATAAAACTGCTATTGTTAGCAGAATTTGTTTAATGTAAAAACGTCTCATTTTAATAATTACTACATTTTTTCAATGCCATCACAATTCCCAGAAGAAAGCGGATTATAAAAAGAAAGGTGTGGGAACTTTATTGCTTTATCCTTAGATTAGGTCTTCGCATTACCTTTGACACGGATAAAACAATAGCCCACACCAAAGGATATGTAAGAAGCCACTAAGGGCTGTACATACCAATGATGCGGTGCTACTGCCAATCATCTTCGTGTCAGAGTTAAAGTTGCGAAGTTTAATCTAAGAAGATAATTTCAATAACACCTTTACAATAAATCACTTTCCAAAGTAGATTGCTCTACTGAAAGCAACAGCAAATTTAGTAAAAGATGTTATATATCGTCAAATATTTTTCAATTTTTTTAAGGCTAGTTTGCAATGTCTGAAAAGCCCTTAAAATGCTAAGACTACGAGATTGTACAAATCGTATGGTAGATTTTTCAAATCTCACTATATAAAAGCAAAAATCCGAAAAAATCCACCAAGTTAAAAATCAGAAACTCAGACAGTCGTATGTCTCTAATATTTCCTCTTGTCTCAATCCCAAATATCTTTTGGTAATAGAAACTGAACTGTGATTGAACAGCTCCATCAGCTTAACTAATGCGAGTTCTGAATTTTCATTGTTCATATTATAAACCTGTCTGCCAAAGGTCTTGCGTAATGAATGGCACGAGAAATTACCAACGTGTAAACGGTATTTCTTTTTTACTTCTTTGAGCATTACGTTAATTCTCTGTATGCTGAAAGTTGTGCCTTTCTGACTTCGCAATATTGGCACATTCACACCTGCTGGTTTAATATGTTCGTGACATTCTGTAATATGTCTTTGCAGTTGCGGATTCAGTCTTAACGTACGGAGTTTTCCTGTCTTTTTCTCAATAATAGTAAACTCGCTGACATTTAGAATCTGTTTCCATCTTAAAGCTAGAATGTCTGAAATCCGTAAACCTGTAAAACAGCCAAGTGCTATAAGCAACGACATCTTATAATTGTTGTCTTTAGCTAATTTACGGATAAGGTTCATGGCTTCATCCCATTGCAAAAAGTCTGCGGTCGTGTTTGAATATTTAAGTGACATAAATGTTCTGTTTTATTAGTTAATAAATAAAAGTGAACATTCTATTTTGTAACAAATAACTAAGTTATTGATTACTAATAGAACATTCACTAACAATGAAAGTGAACATTAAAAATAACTCCGTTCTTTCAGATGAGTTGTGTTCATCCAACAGCAATCATCAAGTCTGAAATCATATTTGCTTTCTAATGTCCGCAAAAAATCCTCGTAGTTCTCTGCTTCATCTGCGAGTACGGTTTCCTGTTCATCTAATCTGATTTTGATTATCTCGCCAACTGAGTAATCAAGCAAAACAATATA
>JAZQVL010000029.1:0-35038 GCA_045631805.1 Bacteroidales bacterium
CTTTCAATTTTAAATTTTCAGTTTTCAATTGTCAAAATCCCCGTCATCCCCGCTCTCAATCCCTCCACCTTCGTCGCCGGAACCGCCTGTATCTCAAAGGTTCTCATGTCATAACCACCAGTGTCTTTTGTCGCTTTCCATGTCGCGAAGCTACCGAGAGGCGAGATGTAGTTGATGATGAACGGCACCTCCTTCAGATCTAGAGCCGGGATGTGACATAATATCGTTCCGCCCATCTTGAAATGCGGCATCAAATCCTCGCGCACGTTAAGGACAAGGTACGGATTGTCGATGTCGATGACCGTCATGATGTTAGTTCCTATTGAAGTCAACTCGCCTTCGTTCAATGAGATAGACGCTACCTCGCCAGATATTGGCGACGTTAGGGTAGCATCGTTGAGCAGCGCTTTCACCACCTCGCTGTTGTTCTGCGCAGCCACTGCCATCGCCTTCGCCGACGCCTTGTCCTCTTCCTGCGCGCCCTCCAGAGCAAGCTGATACTGATAATACGCCGCGCGCTCAGCCGCCAATGCCGACTTATAAATCGCCTCGGTCTCGTCTCTTCGCTGCAGGCTCACGATGGAATCCTCGTACAAAACCTTGATTCTCTCGTACGTCGTCTTCGCCAGTTTTAAGTCAGCCTTAGTGCCGTCCCACAACTCCTTCGTTATGGAAACCAGCTGCTTACGCGAACCAGCGTCGATTTTGTCACTCTGCAAAGACGCCGCATTCTCCAAAGCCTTCTGCGCCTCATATTCCGCGATGACCTCCTTCGAAACGATGTGAACCAAAGTGTCGCCCTTGCTAACACGCTCACCTTTTCTGACCAAAATACTCTCAACCCTTCCCGGCAACAAACCAGAAATATTGTACTCCTCAACCTCAATCTGACCCTGCAACACAACCTCCTTATCCCTCATAAGAAAAATCCCAAGAACAGATAAAGTCAATATTATCAATAAGATAACTACGAACAAAACGAATAATATTTTATTAGAAACTTTCATGTTTTTTTATTTTTTGTCAACAGTCAACAGTCAACGGTCAACAGTTTTTAAATCTTTCTTATTTCTTAATTGCATTTTTATTCTAATATCATCATTCTATATTTTGATTGAAAATTTTATTCTGTCATCGTTCGATACCACTACCCAAGGACTGTTGTCTGTTGTCCGTTGTCCGTTGACTCGTTAAAAACGATTCAAAAAACTCCGGAATCCCGCACAGACAACACAGATTCGCCAGGGCGATGTCGTATTCGAAATATGTCGTCAGCAAAAGCAAGTTCGTCTTGTTGACAAGGTTGAGAGCGTCAAGTACTTGCTGTGAAGTGCAAAATCCCTCGGTGAAGGATTTCTTCCTGATGCGATATACCTCCTGCGCGAGTTCTAAGGATGATTGCAATTCATCTGCATTGATACATGCTTGTTTTAGATTCGCATACCATTCATCCACAGCGACTTCAATATCATTTTTCAACGACTGCTGTGTCTCGGCGACGATTTCAGATTCAAGTTTGTTAAGTTGTATATTGCGTTCTCTCGCCAAACCATCGAAGATGTCCCAAACAAGATTGACGCCGCCGATAGTATTAGGAATCAGGTTTTTAGGAACCTGATACGAAGCTATCGTTTGCTTGCCGTAAATGGAAATCACAGGATAATAATTCGACTGACTTAACCTTAAATTGGCTTTTGAAATATCATCATGTAATTCAGACTTTCTGAAGATATAAGCATTTTCTTCCATCATATCCTTGAACCATTCTATCTGCGGATATTTCTCGTTGATAAACAGTGGAGTAGAGGTGGTGATAAGCTGTTGGCTGTTGTCCGTAGTCTGTTGACCAATTATCATACCCAAAGCATCACGCAGGACTTTAGCTTGATTTTCAGCATCTTTGAGGTTTCTCTCGCTTTCGTCAAGAGCGACTTTGACAATGAGACGTTCCGCCTTGTCGAACATGCCAATCTCTTCCATTTTAAGGGCTTGCGAGTAATGCTTGTCGGTCATTTCGTGAGTTTCTCTCAAGACCTTAATCATTGATTCGGTGAGACTTAAGGAAAAGTAAATGTTAATGAGTTCAAGATATTTTGTAGCACCGATAGATTCTTTATTTATCTCGGATAAAGCCTCGTTGTTTTTAGCTAACTTGTTTGCATATAGTCTTTTTGTGCCTGTAAATATTGGATATAAAACCTCAACGTCGATAGAACCGAAGTCGTCTTCAAATATTGGCACGTTGAAGGAAAGGTCTCCGAGTTCGTTGGAGATATAGTTAAGTATCTCAGGCACGAGCGGTGTCTCTGCGTATTTTTCCTGAAATGGCTCAAGCAGAGACGCATATTTCTGCGACACACTTATCTTATTCGACATCAAGGTGTAATCCGCTGTCATGGTGATAGTAGGAAGCCAGCTTGCGTTTATCAGCTGCGACTGACGTTTGGCGAGCAGAATATTTTTCTCAGCAGCCTTTATCGTGCTGTTGTTCTCGAACATCATGTTGGCGGCACTCCTGAAGTCGAGCATCTGCGCCCGACATTCAAGAGTGAGGAGAAAAGTTAGTGATATGAAAAAGTAAAAAGGTTTCATAGATCATGCTTTGTTGAGCTATAAACCGAGGATGAATGGAAAAGGTTCAAAGAGGAGATGAAAAATTAAATTAGATTTTTTTGAAAAAATGACTTTTAAAAAATCCGTGGCCATTCGTCAGTGGTCTGCTAATTTTTTCGTATCTTTGCACCGCAC
The DNA here is from genome assembly GCA_045631805.1 of Bacteroidales bacterium. Classification (GTDB taxonomy): domain Bacteria; phylum Bacteroidota; class Bacteroidia; order Bacteroidales; family F082; genus Limimorpha. The sequence goes on from JAZQVL010000029.1 coordinate 2,749, forward strand.
GTCTTGCTGAACCGACGTCCTCTTGAAAAAGAGTTAAGGTTCGACAGGACGTTTTTTTATTATTGACTAATGACAAATGGCTAAAGACTAAAGGCAAAAGGCTAATGTTGACAAGGTCCGTTGTCAGTTGACATTTAAATTATGATAAATAAAAAATATTACATACAGAATCTTCGTATCGCATTTCCTGTGATATTGTCCTTCGTTGGACAGCAGTTCGTGCAGATAATGGATACCATCATGGTGGGTCGCCTCGGCGCAGTGGAACTGTCAGCAGTTTCGCTCTCAAGTGCTATAATCATCAACATTTCTATGATAGGCCTCGGTATCGCAATGGGCTTGACTCCTCTTGTTGGTGTTCATCACGCAAGAAATGAACGTCAGAAGTCGGGAGTGTTGTTCCAGAACTCCATGCTTCTCAATGGTGCGATAAGCTTCGTCCTCTGTGGACTGCTTCTCATCATAAATCCTCTATTGACTTACTTCGGTCAGCCGGAGTCGGTGCTTGAAATACTCGACGGCTACTATTATACCGTCACACTATCGCTGATACCTTATCTATTGTTCATGACGTTCAAGCAGTTTCTCGAAGGTCTTGGCAATACTTTCTATTCCATGCTGATAACAATAGGCTGCAATATCTTAAATATATTTCTTAACTTCGGTTTCATCTATGGTTATATGGGATTTCCAGAGATTGGTGTTACTGGCGCAGGTGTCGCTACTCTCATATCAAGAATCATGATGCCTATTGCGTTCCTTGTCATCATCTTGCTTAAAAAAGAATATCGTCATTATTTCTCATACTTCAGCAGAGTCGCCTTGTCGCTAAAAAAACAATGGGAGTTGGTGAAAGTTGGGTTTCCTATTGCGACACAGCTAACTCTCGAGCTTTTCTCCCTGACATTCATGACTATCATGATGGGATGGTTAGGGGAGAAGACGCTGGCTGCTAATCAGATAACGCAGACTATGATGGGATTTTCTTTCATGATAGCCAACGGCGTCGCTGCTGCATCCACAATTCTGGTCTCTCATGACGTGGGACATAAAAACGTAATAGCTATCAAGAATCACACTTATTCGGGATTACATCTCGGCATCGCGATAATGGCGTTCTTTGCCTTGGTTTATGCTTTCGGAGGCGAGTATCTCGCAAGGATATTCAGTGCTGACGAAGAAGTTATTGCGATAACGGCGAAGTTGTTTGTCGTCGTCGCATTGTTCGAAGTCATCGACGGCACACAAGTCACTATGCTCGGTGCCTTGCGTGGTCTCACTGATGTGAAATTCCCGATGTACTGCGCTGTAGTGTGTTATCTTTTAGTTGAAATACCTGTAGGTTATCTTCTTGGCTTCAAGCTCGGTCTCGGTGCAGAAGGCATCGTCGGCGGTTTCATGGCTGGAATCTTATTAGCTGCGATATTATTCATCACAAGATTTAGAAGATTGGTTAGAAATTAGAAATTGAAACTTCTAATTCCACATTCCTAATTCCTAATTAAAAATCATCCAATCAATTCCAGTTTATCGATATTTGTATCATCTTCCATTCTTAGGTTGTCGATGATATATTTCTGTCTCTCTGGTGGGTTCTTGCCTCCCATGTAGAATTTCAATAATTCCATGATGCTTGAGTCGTGGCGTAAGATGATTGGCTCGAGTCTTATGCCAGGACCGATGAAATGACTGAACTCGTCAGGTGATATTTCACCGAGACCTTTGAATCGTGTTATCTCAGGATTTGTTCCTAAGCTCTTGATGGCTTCTATTCTTTCTTCGTCGGTGTAACAATAAATTGTCTTTTTCTTGTTTCTCACGCGGAACAACGGAGTCTGTAATATATAAAGGTGTCCGTCACGTACCACGTCAGGGTAGAACTGAAGGAAGAAGATGAGCATAAGAAGTCTGATGTGCATACCATCGACATCAGCATCGGTTGCGATAACGATATTGTTGTATCTCAAGTTTTCTATCGATTCGTCGATGTTAAGAGCAGCCTGCAATAAGTTGAACTCTTCGTTTTCATAAACGACTTTCTTTGTCAATCCCAAGCAGTTCAAAGGTTTACCTCTTAAACTGAATACGGCTTGTGTCTGAGCGTCGCGGCTCTTTGTGATGCTTCCTGATGCTGAGTCACCCTCGGTGATGAAAAGTGTCGTCTCAAGTCTCTTCTCGTGATTTGTGTTGTAATGAATACGACATTCACGGAGTTTCTTGTTGTTAAGACTTACTTTCTTTGCGCTTTCCTTGGCGAGTTTCTTGATGTTCGCCATGCCTTTGCGTTCTTTCTCATTTTGGAGAATCTTACGCATGAGAGCTTCAGCTACTTCAGAATTTATATGTAAGAATTTGTCGAAATGACGTTTTATGATGTCTGTGATGTAAGCTCTGATAGTCACACCGTCTGGTTCCATAAAATTGGAACTGAACTTGGTCTTGGTCTGTCCTTCGTATTCAGGATTCATGACTTTGATGCTAATCGCTGCTACAAAAGAAGAGCGTATGTCTGACACCTCATAGTCTTTGTTATAGAACTCTCTGATGGTCTTGGCTATCGCTTCGCGGAACACATTGAGATGTGTACCTCCGAGTGGGTTGTGCTGACCGTTGGCGAAAGAGAAATATTCTTCGTTGGAGGTTAAGTTGGAATGAGTGAAAGCGCATTCAAAGTCACCTTCTTTAATATGAATGACAGGGTAAGCGCATGTCTCTTCTTTTCCAATCTTGCGGAGCAACAAATCATAAAGACCGTTTTTGGCTTGGTATTTCTGTCCGTTGAGATAAACGGAGAGACCGCTGTTGAGAAATGCGTAATTCCATATCATCTCCTCGACATATTCCATAATATAATGGTAGTTGCCGAACAGTTCTCTGTCTGGAGTGAAAATCATCTCAGTTCCGTTTCTCTCTTCTGTATCAAACGCTTCAGATTCAGTAACGATATTGCCTTTGGAATATTCTACATATTTGGTCTTGCCATCACGATATGACTGAGCCTTGAAATGTGACGACATGGCGTTCACAGCTTTTGTACCAACGCCGTTGAGACCTACAGATTTCTTAAATACTTTGGAGTCGTATTTGCCGCCAGTGTTCATCTGTCCGACACAGTCGCGGAGACTTCCTAAAGGGATACCACGACCATAGTCGCGTACACGTACTGTGCCGTCAATGATGCTGACTTCTATGCTTTTACCGAAACCCATTACGAATTCATCGATGCTGTTGTCGATGATTTCTTTGAGAAGGACGTAGATACCGTCGTCATGTGCGGAACCGTCGCCAGCCTTACCTATATACATGCCTGGACGTGTCCTGATATGTTCAGCCCACTCCAGATGCTTGATGCTATCCTCATTATAATCGCTTGATTCGGGTATGTTTACAAAATCCAACTCGTTATTTTCCATAATGTTACCTCCAGTGAAAATGCTTTATGTTTCAAAAAATAAAACTATCTGCAAAGATAATGAAAAAATGACTTTAAAACTTGTGTTGAAAAATAAAAAAAGTCAGTTTTGACATTTTTATAAAATGATGACTCATTTATAAAGAGCTAAATCATATTCTCATGTTAATTTCATTGTTTCAAATCATGAATTAACAAAAAAATCTTTTGTCTTTTGCCTTTTGTCTTTTGCCTTTTATTATCTTTGCATGATTAAAAAAAATAATAATTATGGCATTGAATTGTGGAATCATCGGTTTGACCAATACAGGAAAAACTACTATATTTAATTGTATATCAAATACAAAGGCTGAGATAGGCGGTTTTGCCACAAAGACAAACATCGGTATGTGTGAAGTCCGTGACGAACGTCTTAAATTAATTGATAATATCTCTCATTCAAAGAGAATTGTTCCAGCAACTGTTGAAATAGTCGATTTGCCTGGATTGACCAAAGGCGGTGAAGGTGTCGGTAATAAATTACTTGCTGAAGTTCAAACTGTTGACGCTCTTATCCATGTGCTTCGTTGCTTCGACGACGAAAATGTTCCTCATAGCGAAGGTAGCGTCGATCCTGTCCGCGACATGGAACTCGTTGACCTAGAACTTCAAGTGCGTGACCTCGACCTCGTGACTCGTAAGTTGCAACGTGTTGAAAAACTTATGAAAAACGGAGAGAAAGATAATAAAAAAGCATACGAAGTGCTTACAGTATATAAAGAAGCTCTTGAAAATATGCAGAACGCCCGTGATGCTAAAGTGGCTGACGAGGATAAAAAATATATCCAAGATATTCAATTGCTTACAGCAAAACCTATTATGTACGTATGTAATGTTGATGACGCTTCTGCTCTTACTGGAAATAAACATTCTGAAGCAGTCAAAGCTTCGTTGAAAGAAGGTGACGAGATGATTATCATCGCTGGTAAGTTGGAATCTGAAATAGCTGAACTCGACGACGACGACAAAGCTATGTTCATGGAAGACGCTGGCCTTACTGAACCTGGTGTCAACAAACTCGTTCGTTATGCTTATCAAACACTCAAATTACAATCATTTTTCACAACAGGTACAGACGAAACACGCGCTTGGACAATACACATCGGCGACACAGCTCCTGTGGCTGCTGGCGTAATTCACTCTGACTTGCAACGTGGTTTCATCAGAGCAGAAGTGATGAGCACTGATGATTTCTTGAAATACGGCTCAGAAGCAGCAGTTAAAGAAGCTGGTAAATTCCGTGTTGAAGGTAAAAATTACATCGTTCAAGACGGTGACATCTTGAATATCAGATTTAATGTTTAATGAAAACGATGTAGAGCTGCACGCTTGTGTGGCTTCTACATAAAATAAAAAATCATGCAAGAATACGTTGTTTTAGTCGATGCAAACGATAATCCTATCGGCTTGATGGAGAAAATGGAAGCTCATGTGAAAGCTGAGCTGCATCGTGCGTTCTCAATATTTGTCTTCAATACAAAAGGTGAAATGTTGCTTCAACAAAGAGCTTTTTCAAAATATCATACTCCTGGATTGTGGACCAATACATGCTGTTCTCATCCTCGTCATGAAGAAACTCTCGAACAAGCTACAACTCGCCGTTTGCAAGAAGAGATGGGAATGAAATGCCAACTCGAAGAGGTTTTCCATTTTACATATAAAGCCGATGTCACACAAGGACTTATAGAACATGAAATTGACCACGTCTTCGTTGGAACTACGGACGAAACACCTGAAATAAATACTGAAGAAGTGGCTTCATATAAATATGACACAATGGAGAATATACGTCTTGACATAGAGAAAAATCCTCAAGACTATACTCCTTGGTTTAAAATTGCTTTCGCTGAATTGTTAAAACATTATAACAAATAATATGGAACTTTCTCATTTCCCATTCCTTGTAAATCTTAAGGAAAATAGATTCTTCCTTCTCGCAGGACCTTGCGTCATCGAAGATGAAGAATCACCATATAAAATAGCAGAACATTTAGTCAAAATTTGCAATTCCTATGATATTCCTTTGGTTTTCAAAGGTTCATATCGCAAGGCGAATCGTTCTCGCTTGGATTCGTTTATGGGAATAGGAGATGAGAGAGCTCTTAATGTATTGGCTGGAATCAAAAAAGAGTTTAATATCCCTGTCGTTACTGACATACACGCTGTGGATGAAGCTTATTTTGCGGCGCAATATGTTGATATACTCCAAATTCCTGCTTTTTTGTGCAGACAGACTGACTTGTTGATAGCAGCTGCAAAAACAGGAAAAATCGTCAATATTAAAAAAGGTCAGTTTTTGTCAGGTGCTTCTATGAAATTCGCAGTAGAGAAAGTACAACAAATGGGAAACAATTCCGTGATGTTGACTGAACGCGGCAACTTCTTTGGCTATCAGGATTTGGTCGTTGATTATAGAAACATATATGACATGAAACAATGCAACGTTCCTGTAATTATGGACGTGACGCATTCTTTGCAGCAGCCGAACCAAACATCTGGTGTGACAGGTGGAAAGCCAGAACTCATTGAATTGATTTCAAAAGCCGCTATTGCAGTTGGAGCTGACGGTCTTTTCATGGAGACTCACCCAAATCCAGCAGCAGCAAAATCGGATGGTGCCAATATGCTCCGCTTAGATTTGGTGGAATCTCTGATCGATAAACTTGTTAGAATAAAAGAGGCTTTATCCTAAAGCTACGTCTAATATCATCATAATAATAAATCCAATCATAAAGCCCCATGTTCCTGTGTGTGGGTTTTCGCTAATGTTGGCGTCAGGAATAAGATCTTCTGCTACAACGAATAGCATCGCTCCGGCAGAGAAGGCGAGAAGCCAAGGTTGTAAAACGATAAGATGTGATGCCAAGAAAAATCCTACAACGGCAGATAAAGGCTCTACAACACCGCTCCCCATACCAAAAAGGAAGGCTTTTTTGCTGCTGCCTGTCACTTGTCGCATTGGTAATGAAATGGCTGCACCTTCAGGAAAGTTCTGTATGCCAATACCGATGGCGAGGCCTAATGCTGAAATGAATGCAGCATTTTCTCCGGAGACAGCCGCTGCTCCAAAAGCGAAACCTACCGCCAAACCTTCTGGAATGTTGTGTAATGTGACAGCGAAAAATAATTTCATCGATTTGGAAAAATGTGAACGTGGTCCTTCTTCTTGATGCGTGCCGTTGTGCATGTGAGGAACTATTTTGTCTAATAAAGCCAAAAGCAATCCTCCTAAAATGATGCTTGTAGCAGCCGGAAACCATGCGTATTTCCCAAATGTTGATTCCGACATCTCGATGGATGGGATTATCAACGACCAGATAGAGGCCGCAACCATAATGCCTCCAGCTAATCCTAATAGCAACGAGTTGATTCTCTGTGAAATGTCATTCTTGAAAAAGAAAACTAACGACGACCCCATTGCCGTCATTAAAAATATAATGGCAAATCCTATTATCGTTATTAATGTATTGTTCATTTCTGATTATTTAGCTAAATTGTCAATAACAATGGTTAAATTGCTTGCAAATAATTTTACAGCTAACGCTAACAATATGACTCCGAAGAACTTTCTTAAAATAAAGATGATGTCTTTGCCAAGCCATTTTTCGATTTTGCCAACAAAACGAATGACGATATATGCTAAAACTAAATTTAAAATCAAGCCTAACATAATGTTAATCACTGAGTAATCGGCTCGTAATGATAATAATGCTGTCAATGCGCCAGGACCTGCCAACAGCGGAAACGCTACTGGTACAACAGAAACGTTAGAACCTTGGCTGTCGTATTTTATAATGTCGAAGCCTAGAACCATTTCCAATGCTAAAATGAAAATTACAAACGAACCAGCAACGGCGAATGACGCTACGTCAATGCTGAATAATTCCAAAAGCAAATCTCCCGCATAGAAAAACGCTACAAACATTAATAAGGCTATTATGCAAGCTTGGCCAGCTCTGATATTCTTTTCGCTGCTCTTGAGACTCAAAAAGATAGGAATAGAACCTGTTACGTCAATGATTACAAAAAGTACGATGAACGAACTTAATATTTCAACTAAATTGATTTGTGATAAAAATCCCATAACTCTGTATTTTTTAAATTGTTAATTTTTTTTAATAAACTGCGATTTGATACTATCAACCAATGTCTTGAAATCATTTAACGTCGGAAGAAGCTGTATTGTTCTCACATTTGTTTCTCTTTTGAATACAAACCATTGGTAAATAATTGTGGCTAAATATGTTAACGAGACAGAAATGCCTGCTCCAATGATTCCGTATTTGGGTATCAAAATAAAGATTGATGGTATTGTTACAAATAATCCTACTATGGAACCGTAAAGATTGTGTTTTGGAAGATTCACTCCGGAAAAATAATGACTGAAAATCATATTGGCAGCCATGAAAACCATTCCTGGACAGAGACTTATCAAAACGTCTTTTGTCTCCGCAAACTCTTGTGTGAAAATCCAAGCGTATATTGATTTTGGAATCAAGCATATTACAATCATGCATAGTGCTGTTAATATGACGGATAGTTTTAAGAATGTCACAGTTAAATCGGCTGCTTTTTTTCTGTCATCCATATTGCTGATGGATGAAAACTGAACTAATGCTATGCTGTTGCCAATCAATTTTGTTGATTCAGAAACCTGTGTGCCAGATGTGTAAACTCCAACTTCTCCCAAACCAAAAGTCTTTTTAATAACAAAATAACTTATTCTCCTGTTAATCATCGTGACTAATGTGGAAAGTTGAATCATGCTGCCGAAATTAAACATTTCCTTCGCCGTCGGTATTATAGCTTCATGTTGATTGTCACTGAAATATGGTAAAATGCAAATAAAACCGCATAGGTTTACTGTTACATATCCAGTTATGAGTGAAAAGACAAATGCGTCGGCGTTACGTATGTTAAAGGCAAAAATATAAATTATCATAGAGATGAGTTGTGTCATGAACTGTATGATAAACAATATGTTCTGTGTGCCGACTCTTTCTTTTCCTAAAAGTACGTTCATGTTGAAATTGTGAAGGCTGTAGAGAAATACCATTAATAATATGTGAAATCCATAGCCTGCCGGAACAAATGCTTCATATACGCCAGGTAGAAAAGCATGCAACAAAGAGAATGTTAATGCAAAAAATGCTATCATCAGGAATGTCCATGCGTATGATATTTTGAACAGTGTGACGAATGATTTTCTTGGTGTGTAATAGATAAGTCCGCTGCCTGAAAGTAATTCTACCGCAATGAGAAGAAGCGAAACATCGACCAATACTGTTGCTCCAATGCCCCATGATTCTCTGCCAAGAAAGTTGGTTCCAAACCACAAAGTGACAAAGCCAACTATTGCATTTAAAAGACGTGTTCCGAATGTTCCAAATATCTTCTTAATCATTTATTTATATATCTTTTGTTTAAGTTGTTGTTTAAATCCTGAAAAAGTGAAAATAAACCTCTTTCCATCAAAAACGACCATGTTGTCATCGCTGTTTATTGTATGAATTCCTTTGTTATAATCGCTGTTTTCTATAGGCATTATATTCCCGAATTCCTTTGTCTTGAAAATGTTTTCTGTAAGTGATTCTATTTCTTCCAATGTGATGGATTGTCCGTAATGTTCGGTGCAGTTCTGCGATGGACGTATTGTTTGATTGTTGTATTTGAAAATCTTGCCGGCTGGTCGAGCCTTGCTGCAATCAATCATGACTGGATTGAGGTCGTGAGCAATATATTTTCCTCTCAAATCATCGGAATAATATATTTCAAGATGCGTGTGAGAGTTTTTTTGATTCACTAAATATAAAAACCATTTGCCGTTATGGAAATGTAAAGTCGCATCAACGATAGGGAAGCCTTCCAACAAAACTGAATCCTTTTCAAATGTTAAATTTTCTTCATCAAAACGATACAGTGTCAGTTGCTTCGTTTGGTTTGCTTCTGGAATACAATATATAATATCCTTGTATTCAAATATATACGGATAAGAACGATGTTCCTTGAAGTTTGTTAGCTTATGATATTTCTCGAATTTTTCTGATTTTAAAGCTACAGCTAAATCGGCTTTGCCTTTTGTGTAAGAATACCATTCGAAGAAAATATAAGTGTCTTTTTTTGTTTTTATTATGAATGGATCAGCAAAGTAGCAATTTTTCCTTGGTTTTTTAAACCATTTAATATCAAGTGATTCTCTGTCTTTGCTGTTGATGAATTTTTCTATTGAACTCTCGCAGTAACCAACATTCCAATCTTCTTGCCTGAACAAGTCATCAAGATGAAACATGATTCTTCTCCAAATTGATTTCCAGAAATATTGAATCATCTTGAAATTGGTTGGAGGATGTACGATAGGCGCTTCTGAAGTGGAAGGTTCTTCTTCTAACATTCCTGTGTTAATCAATTCCTTACAGACTTGTAACGGCAAAATCTCTCCACCGAAATATAATTGGTCGAGATGTGCTTTGTAGCTATGAAGTGTTGTCTTGAAGTTTAGTCTTTTAAGAATTATTCCCTTGTCGAGACTGTTGGTAAGTCTTTGTAAAATAACACCATTGTTAGGAATTTTTCTCATGAATTCCCAGAATCCAGGAGGGCCGCCTCTGATGATTCTTTCGTCGTCGTGATGGAATGACCAGACACCGTATTTTGCGGTATTCAAGACTTCTCCGCGAACAATGTCGAAACCGAATCTAAGAATGAAATCGAGGTTTTGGTTCCTTATTTCTTGGATGTCTATTTCCTCGAAATAAGTTGAAATACCTTTCATTTTTGGCTTGCAGAAAATAGTATGTATGTCGCTGGTCAGTTCAGTGAGGTCGGCGGGAAATTTGCTTCTCGGCTTGAAGATAAATCTGTTCCAAACCCTGAATATAATCCTTCTAAATGGGTAGTCTTTAATCTTGTCGATAAATGATGGGGAAGGAGCGCTATCGTTATTTTGGATGATGAGTGACAATTTCATTCCGTTATCCATCAGAAGCTTGATGGTTTCATATTGCCAATGTTCAACGGTTAAACTGTTGAGCATTAAACCAAAACGAAGCGATTTCCTCCTGTTTTCCATTGTTTTCTTTTTTATGCAAAAATAAGATTTTAAAGACAAATTTTATAAAACTTTTAAGCTTTTTTTTAATCAATAAAAAAATATTGAAACGTTAATAAAAATAGACAAAAAAACACTATTTTTGCAACTTTAAAATGGTTCATGAAATTATCTATAGTCATAGTAAATTATAATGTCGAGCATTTCCTCGAACAATGTCTTTTCTCGGTTAGAAAAGCCATTGCCAACATAGATGCGGAAGTGTATGTCGTTGACAATAATTCTGTTGACGGTTCGCTGAAAATGCTCGCAAAGAAATTTCCTGAAGTAAAAGTCATTGCAAACAAAGATAATGTTGGTTTCAGCAGAGCTAACAATCAAGCAATTAGAGTTTCAACTGGCGAGTATGTATTGCTGTTGAATCCAGATACTGTTGTTGAGGACGATACTTTTACAAAGACTATAGAGTTTATGGATTCTCATCCAGATGCTGGCGGACTTGGCGTCAAGATGGTTGATGGAAAGGGCAGATTCCTCCCGGAATCAAAGCGCGGACTACCAACACCAGCAACGGCTTTTTACAAAATGTTCGGTCTCGCAAAATTGTTCCCTCATTCAAAACGTTTTGCCCGTTATTATTTGGGACATCTTGATAATGATGAGATTAACGAGGTAGAGATTCTCGCTGGTGCATTCATGCTTATGCGCCGTGAAACTTTAGACAAATGCGGCTTGCTTGACGAAACTTTCTTCATGTATGGAGAAGATATTGATCTTTCATACAGAATTATATTGGCTGGCTACAAGAATTATTACTATCCTAAGACGAGAATTATTCATTATAAAGGCGAAAGCACCAAAAAGACAAGCGTTAACTATGTGCTTGTTTTCTATAAAGCGATGGAAATTTTCGTGAGAAAGCATTTCGCAACCAAAGGTGCAAAGATGTATTCGTCTTTGATAAATGTCGCTATTTATGTAAAGGCTTTCTTGGCTCTTATCTCACAGTTTTTTAGCAAAGCTGTTCAGCCTCTTTTTGATACTATTTTGGGATATTCCGGACTTGCAGCAATAGGATATTACTGGGGCAATATGATGGTTTATGATGGCGTTGGCACTTATCCTTCAACATTGTTCACTATAATATTACCTGTGTATTTGCTTATTTGGTTGTTAACTTCGTATTTTTCAGGAGGTTATGATAAACCTTACAAAATAGCGCCTGCAGTGAGCGGAGTGTTCGTCGGTAGTTTGATGATTCTGGTCTTGTACGCATTGTTGCCAGAACAATTGCGCTTCTCTCGAGCTCTGATTTTGTTGGGTATGGTTTGGGTGGCAGCGGAAATGAGCCTTACGAGATGGTTTGGATATTTGCTGAAACGTCCTAATTTTCAATATGGTAAGAACGCAAAGAAACGCTTCCTGATAATAGGTGGAGAGGATGAAACAAAACGTGTAGAACAGCTTTTGCAAAGCACTTCCATTAAACCTGATTTCATAGGCTTGGTGTTGCCTTCAGAAAATAATGATGTGCCTGCAAATTTCCTCGGTAATCTGCATCAGGTTCCGGATATTATTGATATTTATAAAATTAATGAAATTATATTCTGTTCTAAAGATATGTCGCATCAGTTGATTATCGATAAAATGGAAGAATGGCATTCCTCGCTCGACTATAAAATAGCTCCGGAAGACACCCTTTCAATCATCGGAAGTAACTCAATCAACACAAGAGGCGATTTATATACAATAGACATAAAGACAATCAGCACCAATTCAAACAAAAGAAAGATACGTCTCTTCGATTTGATTTCGTCTTTTATGGGAATAGTGCTATGGATTTTCTTGGTTTTCTTTATTGACAAGCCGTTTTCTTTCTTGAAGAATTGCTTTAAGGTTTTGTTCGGAAAGTATTCTTGGATAGGATATTGCGATGTTAAGGATAATGAAAAACTAAGACTTCCAAAAATTAAAAAAGGTATCTTTGATCCATCTGCTAACATGAGCAGAATAGGATTGACAGAAGAGGAAAAAGAACAGCTTAATCTTATGTACGCAAGAGATTATTCCTTGTTGAAAGACATAAATTTCTTCTTCAGAGCGTTAAGAAAATCGTGATATTGTAAACAATTAAAGGTTAAATTTATGATAAACAGAAGGTTTTTAAGAGTTAAAGTATTGCAAGCAGTTTATGCTTATATGGAATCTGGCGAAGATTTCGTTGAAAAAGGTGTTGGACATTTGCTCGACAGTATTGATAAAATGAAAGAGTTGTTCGTGTGGCAGCTTTCTTTTCTCGTTGAGACAAAACGTTTTGCGGAAAATAGGATAGAAGAGAACAAACGCAAGAATTTCCCTACTCAGGAAGATCTGAATCCTAACATGCGATATGTCCAAAATCGTGTGCTTAATACTTTGCAAAATAACAGAGACCTTCGTAGAGAAGAAGAGGCTTTGAAGATTAATTGGTCTGACCATCAAGATATTGTAAGAAATTATTACAATATGATGCGCAACACTGAGGAATATAAAGAGTATATGTCTGCTTCAACCGACAGCTTCGCTCAAGACAAGAAATTCATCGTAAAGATGATAACGGAATATTTCTCACAACTTGAAGTGCTTCAAGATTTTTATGAAGAAAAGAGCATTTTCTTTGTCGATGATTATCATCTTGTTACATCAATGCTGATTAAATTCTTCACCGATATGAAAGAAAGCTTCGACGAGTTCAGCTTGCTTCCTACTATCTACAAGACAGAAAAAGATATAGTCAACGAAGATAAGGAATTCGTCAAGAAATTGTTCAGAGAAGTCATCAAACATGATGCGGAATACGGTAAATTGGTTGGTGCCAACACATCAAACTGGGAAAAAGAACGTGTCTGTGTTATGGATATGATAATCTTGAAATTAGCTTTGACTGAGTTCTGTTGCTTCCCTTATATCCCTGTGAAAGTGACTATGAATGAGTACATTGAGATTTCAAAATATTTCAGCACTCCAAAAAGCAAGATTTTCGTCAATGGAATCTTGGATAGAATGTTGAAAAAACTCAATGAAGAAAATATTGTAGTGAAAAAAGGTATCGGTTTGTTGGATTCATAAAATAAAACCTAAACCATTACGTTACAAAAGTAAATTATTGAATCGTGAATAAAAAGATATATATACTGTTTGTTTTGTTGATGGCATTGACCAATGTCTTTGCGCAGCAGAAAGATGGTACATATACCTTTTTAAACACGCCAAATTCGGCTCGTGTAGCAGCACTCGGAGGAACAATGCTGCCTATTTATGATTCAGATATTCAATTGGTTACTTATAATCCATCCTTGATAAATCCAGAAATCAATAATTCCCTTTCTCTTTCATACGTCGATTATTATAATGACATAAAATTCGGAACTGTTCAGTATGCTCATACTTTTGAAAAAATAGGTAGTTATGTCGGCACTATACAGTATCACAACTATGGTGATTTCTATTATTCTGATGAGACTGGTTTTCAAGATGATGCCACATTCATGGTTTCGGATTATATGTTTAATATCGGCTGGGGACGTCAGTTGAATGACAGATTTTCCATCGGAGCTAACATTAAGTTCGCAGGCATTCAGTATGAGACTAACTCTTCTTTTGCTGTAGCCGTTGATGTTGCCGGAAATTATCGCACCAAAACTAACTGGAACCTTTCCGTTGCGGCGAGAAATATTGGTACGGAACTTTACAACAACTATCAAGGGGTCAGGAATAAGCTGCCGTTCAGAATGCAGGCAGGAGCGTCAAAAAAGCTCGAACATCTTCCTTTAACAGTAATACTCATATATGACAATATCCAAAATTGGGATTTGAGCTATGAGGATCCTCTTGATTTGGAGGGTAATTACGATCCTATGACTGGACAGATGCAAGAAAAGAACAAAATGGAAAAGTTCGCCAAGAACTTGTTCAGCCATGTTGTGATTGCTGGCGAATTGTCGCTTGGCAAAAATCTCGACCTTAGATTTGGATACAATTACGGATTGCGTCAGAATATGAAGAGTCCAACTGCAAAAGGTGCTGTCGGATTTTCTTATGGCGTAGGAATAAATGTGTATAAATTCAATATAAGCTATTCTCGTTCAGAGATGCACGTTCATGGCTCTCCAAACTTCCTTACGATAACAACAAATTTAGATAGCTTTAAAAAACATTGATAGAATGTATCTCCAGGAATTAAAGTTAAGCAATTTTAAGAATTGCAGTTCTGCTGAGTTGTCTTTGTCGGAGAAAATCAATTGCTTCGTGGGATTAAATGCGGCTGGCAAGACAAACATCTTGGATTCGATATATTACCTTGCTTTTTGCAAAAGTTATTTTACTTTAACAGATAAGCAAAATATTAGGCATGGCGAAGATTTCTTTGCCATTCATGGTGATTTTCATTTCGATAATGATGAACTTCACACAATATCGTGTGTGCTGAAAAACGCATCAAAAAAGTCTTTTAAGTGCGATAAAAAAGAATATGAACGACTTGCAGACCATATTGGCAAGATTCCTTTGGTGATGATTTCGCCTTACGACAGCGACCTGATTAACAGCGGCAGCGATTTGAGACGCAAATTCATTGATGGCGTAATCTCTCAATTTGACCCGTCATACCTGAACTGCCTTCTGAATTATAACAAAGCGCTGCAACAGAGAAACAAACAGTTGAAATATTTTTCCGAGAATAGAATGTGGGACAGCACTTTGCTTGAAATGTGGGATCAGCAGCTAATTCAGAACGCACTTCCTATAAATGAAAAGAGAAAGTGTTTTTTGCAGGAGTTTGTACCTGTCTTTCAGAAATATTATGAAATAGTGTCAGGAACAAATGAGCAGGTTGCTATAAACTATAATTCTGCGCTTAATGAGAAATCATATCAGTATTTGTTGGCTGAAAGTCTTAATCATGATAAATATAGCACATATACAAATGTCGGTATTCATAAAGATGATTTGATATTTCTTATTGACAATCATCAGGTAAAACAATTTGCCTCACAAGGTCAGCAGAAATCGTTTGTGGTAGCCATAAAATTGGCTCAGTTTGATTTTAATTACAGGAAAATAGGCCATAAGCCGATACTGTTGTTGGACGATATTTTCGACAAACTGGACGATAATAGAGTGGCTCAGCTTGTGAAACTTGTTGGCGACGACCATTTCGGCCAGGTGTTTATCACTGACACGCAGCGACAACGTATCAAATTCCTGATGGATAATACCACGGTGAATCATAAAATTTTTAATGTTAACAACGGAGAAATTACTTCTGACAATGAATGAAGACGGATACACATTAGCAGAACTTATAAAGGCTTTTTATAAGAATCATAACAGAGAAAACGGACTTGAAGAGATGAAAATTCTCGAGTCGTGGCGCTCTGTCGTCGGTGATTTTATTTCTTCTCACACATTGGATTTAAGAATAATAAAACACATACTTTACGTTAAAGTCGATGCCGATTCTTTAAGAAATGAGCTGCTTTATTCTAAAACAATTTTGTTAAGAAATCTTAATAGAGTCGCAGGCGCAGATATATTGAAAGATATTGTAATAATTTAAGCGTTAAAACCTTGTTTTAATGCTTTTTTTTTGTATTTTTGTACGCAATAAATTGAAATACGTTAAATATAAGAAAGATAAATAATTATGATTAACTCACAAGACATTAAAAAAGGAACATGTATCCGTTTCAACGGAAAACTTTATTTCTGTGTTGATTTCCAACACGTAAAACCAGGTAAAGGTAACACATTCATGCGCGTAACATTGAAGAGCATTGTTGACGGACGTACATTAGAACATCGTTTTGACATTAGTGAGAAACTCGAAGACGTACGCGTTGAACGTCGTCAATATCAATATTTATATAAAGAAGGTGATGATTTTATCTTCATGAACCAAGAAGATTATGAACAAATTCCTCTCAACAGAGAATTAATCACAGGTGTTGACTTCCTTAAAGAAAGCGATGTTTGCGAAGTTGTATTCGACACATCAACAGAAACAGTTCTCTTCGCAGAATTACCTATCAAGACTGTTTTGGAAGTTACTTACACAGAACCAGGTGAAAAAGGCAATACCGCAACAAACGCTATGAAAGACGCTACAGTTGAAACAGGCGCATCTGTTAGAGTTCCTTTGTTCATCAATACTGGCGACAAAATCAGAATCGACACTCGTACAGGTGAATATACAGAAAGAGTAAAATAATATTTTAAATGAAAATAAATCCACATACAACACTTAAATGTGTTGCAGATTACGTCGGAGCAAAAAAAATAATCGGAGATCCTAACTTCGTGATTTCAGGCCTTAATGAAATTCATGAAGTGGAAGCGGGTGACATAACATTCGTCGATCATCCTAAATATTATAGTAAGGCTTTGAATTCAAATGCAACAACAATCATCATCAATACCGATGAAGTTGAATGCCCAGAAGGTAAAGCTTTGATAGTCCACGATAATCCATTGGATGCTTTTAACAAACTCATATTGTCGTATCGCAGATTTGAACCTGCAACAGCGATGATTGGTCCTAAAGCTGAGATTGGTGAAGGAACTATAATAGAGCCAGGTACTTTTGTCGGCGATAAAGTTAAAATAGGCAAGAATTGTATTATTCATCCTAATGTGACAATATACAATCACGTCGTTATCGGTGATAATGTTATCATTCAAAGTGGTAGCGTAATTGGTGGTGACGCTTGCTATTTCCAACGTCGTCCAGATGGTTTCGTGAAATTTGAATCATGTGGTAGAGTTATTATTGAAGACGATGTTGAAATCGGCGCTTGCTGTTGCGTGGATATTGGTGTTACCAGCGATACTATCGTCGGTAAGGGAACCAAGATGGATAACTTCGTTCAAATTGGCCACGACGCTAAACTCGGTAAAAACTGTTTCCTCGGTGCTCATGCTTCGGTAGGTGGTGTTACAGTAGTGAAAGACAATGTTTCAATTTGGGCTATGGCATCGGTCAATAAAGACCTTGTTATCGCTGAAGGAACAACAGTGCTCGCTTATTCTGGTGTGGCAAAAGATACAGCTCCAGGAATGACATATTTCGGAATCCCTGCTGAAGAAGCCAGAAAGAAATGGAAAGAAATAGCAACAATGAAAGCTTTGCCTGAATTGATTGCTAAACTTAATAAAGGTCTATAATTAAGACTGAAGACAATAGAGGCTAAGGATTTATCCTTGGCCTTTTTGTTTTACAATGATGCTTTAAAAACAAAAAGAGATGTCGCCATTGAGCAAACATCTCTTTGTTATATACAATCAATAAATTATGAATTCAAAAGAATGCTTCTTCAGAACGTTTTCTCATTTCTTCTGATATAGCAATGAATTCGTCAACGCTCATGTCTTTGATGAAAATCAAACCATGTGTCGATCTATACAAAGGACGAGGATTGTCGTAGAAATAATCTTTGCCCAAAATGAGTTGGATGTCTTGCAATTGTTTAATCCATGTTTTCTTGGAAATATCGCTGAATGGTCCGTCATGCATAGGACTTGGGAACTCAGCCTTGACCTGGCTAAGATAGCTGGCTTTGAATGACTTGTCCAAAACAGCAAGAGCGTTTAATGATACAGGAACGTACATGTTGGCTTCAGCAGGATGGAACTTAAACCAAACATTACGATAGCCGTATATCCTTACATTAGACAAATCTTTTTCCTTGCTCCATTCAGCAACAGCAGCCGCTGTGGCTTGCAAAACTTTATAGTGCGTGTCGGGACCGCTGCCTTCTGGGTCTAAGGTAACACTGATGATGTCTGGGTTTAACTCTCTGAATTGATTTAAGATAGGCATGACATCACGTTCCATGTTAGGCCCCTTGTTAACACCGCTGTCTTGATAGAAACCGAGATGAAGATGATGAACGTTTTTGAAAGGAACACCATTATATGCCCATACCAATTCTTCTTCAAATTCACGAATCATGCCTTTTAGACGTTGTAAGTCTGGTGTGTTCTTTTCACCGTCGTAGCTTTTTTCTAATACATCTATGACTTCTTTGTATTTAGCTTTAAGCTCATCAATATTTTTGAAATTCCATATTTTTACAGAACAACGTAACAATCTATGACAAAAGCCTCTGTCCATCTGATATTGATTATCTCTTGCTACATTATCCAAATAATGATATATGTCTTTGTCATGTTTGTGCTTATAGCCTTCTTCGAAGAAATCTGGATAATGAATCATTTGTATCTCGTCTTTTTCGACGAAATCAAGAGTCATCTTTAAAGAATCTTTGAGGAAACCGTTTGTCACGGAATTATATCCAGAAGTCATGACTGTGAAATGAACATTGTTGCTTGCAGGACGTAATTGTCTGTTTGTTAACGGCATAATGCCGAGCATGATGTCGTCGTGATGAGGGCCTGAGTTGTAAATGACTTTATTCAATTGTGTCACAGAACCTCTATTCAATTTCTCTTCTGTTGATTTGATGACTTCTTTGACTGTATCGAGGCTGAGATTTGGAATCATGCTACAACGTTTGTCATTCTGCAAATCTTCCAATCTGAGTTTGCTTGCATAACAATTTAGTTTCTTACATAATCCGAGGATGGCTCTCTCTGTTTTCTCGTAGTTCCACTCGCTATGAAAATAAAAATGATCTACATAATCATTAAGACGACATGCTGCACCTTGTGTGAGATAATAGCGAGAGTTTTCAAGTCTTTGTAATACTGTTGATGGATATTGTGTTGTCATTTCCGATTCAAGAGCATTCTTGATAATCATCGCATTTGATTCACCTGCGGCACATACGATGGCGACAGTGTTAGGGTTTCTCGTTATTGTCTCTAAACCTATCGTTATAACTAAACGATTCTTAGCGACTTCTATACCACCCAACGAACCGGCAGCGTCGGCTTGTGTTGCATAGTTGGTCTGACGCAATTCTGTGTTAGAATGAAGGCTGGTGCCGCTTATGTTAAATGCAATGCGGCCATCCGAGCCTAAGCTGCTTAATAAAAATCCAATGTCACCTTTGTTCTTGATTTTCTCTTCATACCGTGAACACCAATCGTCAATTAAGATAATGGACTGTTGTTGCTGTTTTTCCATGAAACCTTCTGCTTGACGATAACGCAGACTTAAATCTATTTTAGAGTCAGGGAAAATCTCATTGAATGATTTGTTGTTGTATAATTTGATGTCGTCACAGTTTATGAACAAAGCGCGATTAGGGTCGAGACCGAAACCTTTGATATAGTTCTCATTTACATAATTGAAAAATGAGTTGTGTTGTTTTGGTGAGATAGGGTAGAACTCATCCATCTGAACGAATTGAAGACCGGAGAGATTAGGTCTCTTTAAATCACCCAAACCGTATTTCTCGAGAACTTCCTTAGTATTTTTTTCGTCCCAAGTATTTAAAAAATGTTTGGTGTAATGAATGAAATTCTTGAAAGTTTTGTCGGATGAGAGACTGATTACGCCTTCTTCGTTTTCAGAAACCCATTCTAAAAAACGCAGTGCTGACATTATTCCGAGTTTAGGGACACTGTCGGTGACTATATATGGAACTTTAGTCGTAGTTTCTTGTATTATTGAGTCTTTTAAAAATGACTGCTCGACTTTAGAATTAAAATAAAGCATAAATAAAAAGTTTAAAATATTCAACAAAAATATGAAAAAAATAATTATTTTTGAAGAAAAAAATTGAATATGAAACTATTTTTAATACCTATTATTATATTTATGATTTTCAAGTGGAAAAAGCTTAATTTTATATTTAAAGCTTTTACTATCCTGATGTGTGTTGTTTTGTTAAAGCCAGAAAATGTTAAGAACTTGAACTTCTTCTTTGAAGAGCCAGCCACATGTTGGGAAGAAACGTTGCCGCTCGGAAATGGACGTCTCGGAATAATGCCTGATGGCGGTATTCAAAGCGAAAACATCGTGCTCAACGATATTACTTTATGGTCGGGGAAAGTCGCTGATTATTCCAATCCTAAAGCGAAAGAAGCTCTGCCGGAAATACAACGTCTTTTGCTCGAAGGCAAAAATTATGAAGCTCAGGAATTGGTTTACAGAACTTTCACTTGTTCTAACAAAGGTTCGAATTGGGGTAACGGCGCTCTTTCTAATTTCGGATGCTTCCAGACATTGGGAAATATCACTTTAGATTATATTTATAAAGAAGATACTGAAATTAAGGACGGTTCTTATGTCCGTATGCTCGATTTGTCTAATGCAGTAGCGACGACAGAATTTGAAACAGATGAAACTAAATACTATCGTGAATATTTCGTGTCGCGAGAGTCTGATGTCGCAGTGGTTCGCCTCAATGCTGATAAGTCGGAAATGATTTCCGTTGATATTCAGCTCGACAGACCTGAACGTGTTGAAAAAATGACAGATGACGATGCTATAGTGATGTTTGGTCAGCTTAAAGATGGAAGCAATGGCGACGAAGGAATGAAATATTTCTCTAAACTGACGGTCAAAAATAATGGAGGTGAAGTCCAATATCTTGATAATAAGATTGTTGTCAGAAATGCTGATGAACTTATTCTTATTTTCTCATCTGCTACTGATTATAAAAATGAAAACTATATTTCATTGGTTGATAGCTTGATGTATGAAGCTAAGTCACGTTCTTACAAATCATTAAGAAAGAATCACATCAAGACATATCGGGAATTGTTTGATAGAGTGGATGTTGATTTTGGCGATGCTGTTACCGACAATCATCCTGTCAATGACAGATTGTTTGATTTCCAGGAAGAAGACGATCCTCAGTTCGCAGAATTGTATTTTCAATACGGACGTTATCTTCTGATTTCTTCTACTCGCGAAGACTTGTTGCCTCCTAACTTGCAGGGGCTTTGGGCAAATACGATACAGACACCTTGGAACGGCGATTATCACCTTAATATTAATGTTCAGATGAATCACTGGCTTGCGGAGATTTGCAATCTCTCTGAATTACATAAGCCGCTTGTTGAATTTACTAAAGGTATCGTAGAATCAGGTGAAAAAACAGCACAGGATTTTTATGGCGCAGACGGATGGACTGCACACTCAATCTGTAACTTATGGGGATTCACAGCTCCTGGAGAACATCCGTCATGGGGTGCAACTAACACTGGAGGCGCATGGCTCTGTCAACATCTTTATCAGCATTATCTTTTTACAAAAGATGTTGATTATCTGAGAGAAATATACCCTGTAATGAAAGGTGCCGCAGAGTTTTTCAATTCTGTCATGATAGAAGAGAGAGAGAATTCGTGGTTAGTGACAGCTCCGACATCATCGCCAGAAAATTCTTTCTATCTTCCAGATGGTAAAATAGCCAGCGTTTGTATGGGCCCGACGATGGATATTCAGATTATCACAGAGTTATACCAGAATGTGATAGCATCAGCGGAATTGTTGAACATAGATAAAGATTTTGCGGAGACTCTTAAAAATGATTTGAAAAGATTTCCTCCGATGCAAATAAGTGAAAAAGGTTATCTTCAAGAATGGATGAAGGATTATGGAGAACCAGAAATTCACCATCGTCATGTGTCGCATCTATTTGGCTTGCATCCAGGAAGATTGATAACCAAGTCGAAGACTCCTGATTTGTATGAGGCTTGTAAAATGTCGCTTGAACGTCGTGGCGATGAAGGTACAGGCTGGTCGCGAGCCTGGAAAATTAATTTTTGGGCGAGACTTCATGATGGCGAGCGTGCATATAAACTTCTTAAAAATTTATTGCAGCCAGCAATGATAGGCGATAGAGTGGGAGCAGGTACTTATCCAAATCTCTTCTGCGCTCATCCACCTTTCCAGATCGACGGTAATTTTGGTGGAACAGCGGGTATCGCAGAAATGCTGCTTCAATCGCACGAGGGTTTTATTGAAGTGTTGCCAGCTTTGCCATCGGCATGGAAGACTGGTCATTTCAAAGGTTTGTGCGCAGAGAACGGAGCTGTCGTTGATTGCTATTGGGAAAATGGAGTTGTTAAAAAAATTAAGATAAAATCTAAAATAGGTGGTACTTATAATATATTAATGCCTGATAATTCCATCGAAGAGATAAAATTAAAAAAGAATGGAAGTAAAATAATTAGGATTTAGTATTGTGACGTATTGATGTCGCTTTAAAATAGACATCGATGCGTCTCTTTAATTATTAATCGATTACAAACAGTTAAATTAAAATAAAATATGAAGAAATTATTTCTATTAACAACAATTGTCGCATTGCTTTCATCGTGCGTTGAAAAAAATCCAATAGTCGTAGATGCAAATCTCGACATCGTTCCTGTACCGCAAGAAGTGGTGGTTTGCATGAATGATAATGGTTTCCAACTTAACAAAGAAACAGTTATCGTTTCTAATAATGAAGCAAATAAGTTTAATGCTGACTTCTTACAGTCATATCTTAAAAATATTTTCAAGTCTAATCTTAAGATTGCAAACAAAGCCGACATCAATTATATTAGTCTCAATATTGTTGATCCGAGCGAATGTGAAAAATTAGGATTGAAGAATGATAATGAAGCTTATCTTTTAAGCGTAAGTCTCGATAAAATAGATATTTACGCTGTCGATGCTGCTGGCATTTTCTATGGAATACAGACACTCATACAGATGATGCCGAATGATATTTATTCAGAAAACGCAGCTGAAATTGACGGAGTCATGTTCCCGTCATTGAATATTGTTGATAATCCTCGCTTTAAATACAGAGGTCTTATGTTGGATTGTTCTCGTACTTTCTTCGATGTGGATTATATCAAACATCTTTTGAATGGTTTGGCTCATTATAAAATCAACAATTTCCATTGGCATCTCGCTGATGACCAAGGTTGGAGATTGGAAATTAAGTCATATCCAAAACTTACTGAGTTGGGAGCTTGGCGTGGTGCTAACGAACTTCTTATGCCTGCTTATGGTTCTGGAAATGAGCGTAACGGCGGTTTTTATTCACAAGAAGAAATTAAAGATATTGTGAAGTATGCTGCTGATAGAAACATCAATATCATTCCTGAAATTGATTTGCCTGGACACAGCAAGGCTGTCGCTGTGACATATCCTGAAATCGTATGTGACATTGATTCTAAACATCTAAGCGTACAAGGCGAATCAAATAACGTTTGGTGCGTCGGTCGTGAGGAAAATTATGAAATGCTCGAGACAATAATAAAAGAGATGACAGAACTTTTCCCAAGCAAGGTTTATCACATCGGTGCTGATGAAGTAAATATGAATTCATGGCGTGATTGCGATGTATGTCAAAGTCTTATGAAAGAAAAAGAAATGAAAGAACTTGTCGAGTTGCAAAATCATTTTGTAAGAAGAATAGAAAAGATTTTAGCAAAATACGGTAAGACAATGGCGGGTTGGGATGAAATTCTTGATGGCGGAGACCTTCTCGAAACGACAATTCCTTACGTGTGGCAAAATTCAGAAAGAGGCATTAAATCAGTAAAGGCTGGTCAGCCTACAGTTATGCAAGTGTCTCAGTATATGTATTTTGACATGAAACAGTCATCTGACGAACGTGGTCTTAAATGGGCTGCTATTATTCCGTTGGATACTGTTTATTCATTCGACCCAATCGGTAATTTCGAATTGACAGAAGAAGAGGAAAAACTTGTCCTCGGTCCACAAGGCGGTCTTTGGACAGAATGCGGTCAGGTTCCAGGCTATGCTCATTATCAGCTTTTCCCAAAAGTGCTCGTGCTTTCTGAAATAGGATGGTCGGCTTATGAAGACAGAAACCTCGATTATTTCAAGAAGAGATTATATGACAGTCATTTGGAAAAATTGTACAATATGAATTTTGAATTCAGAGTGGCTCCTCCAACTGTTAAATATGAAGACGGTAAACTCGTCGCTGAGAAAGATTATGATTTCCTTGTAATACGTTATACAGATGATAAATCGACGCCAACATTGGAATCAGCTGAATATATTGAGGCGATAACAACTGATAAACCAGAGAATTACCGTTTTGCTACATTCTATAAAGAACGTCCAAGTATAGCAAGAGGCGCACAAAACATTGATTTATATCATTATCAAAAACCATCTACAACAATAACTTCAAATGTTCCGATGGAACAGGATATTAACGTTTTGGTCGATTATAATATGAACACATATTGTTATACAGCGCGCCCAGTTCAAGATGGTGATTATTTCTTATATACTTTTGAAAATCCAGTGGAATGTGAAAAGATTTTGGTCGGAACTGGTCACTATAGTTTGGCAATCGTTGGTTTGCCAAATGCGAGAATAGAATATTCGTATGACGGAGAAAACTTCATAGAAGGCGAGGAGTTCTCTTACGATTACTTTGACGGTTATAAAGCAGAAGTACATCCTGAAAAAGCGGTTAAAGCTGTTAAGATTGTCGTCACTGGAATAGGAGAGTGCGAATATGCTATTTTACAAGATTTGAGAATTGAATAATTTTAAAATATAAGGTTATGATTAATAAAGATAAAAAGTATAAATGGGAATACGTCAATTTGGGCGGTTCTACTCGTGTAAAGATTAACTCTGGTGAAGATTTGGCTCACCTTAACGAACTTGACCCTAAAATGTGGACAGTGCTTTCTTGTCCGACAACAGGTCTTGAAATTGACGATAAGAGTTTGAAATATATGGATTGTGATGCTGACGGCAAACTACGTGTTAATGATGTCGTTTGTGTTTCTCAATGGATTACTTCAGTCTTGAAAAACAAAGACTTATTGTTGAAAGGTGAAGCTTTTATAGATATAAATCAAATAAATACCGAAGATGCTAAGGGTAGCAAATTGTATAAGTCGGCAAAGCAAATACTTGAAAACCTCGGTAAAGATGGTAGCGTGATTTCTTTGTCTGATACTGCCGATATAACAGCCATTTTCGCTAAGACAAGATTCAATGGCGATGGCGTTATCACAGAGGCTTCTTCTGATGATGCGACGCTTAAATCAACAATAGCGGCAGCTGTAGCAGCTACAGGTGGCACGCTCGACAGAAGTGGCGTTCAAGGTGTTAACGCAGAACAAATAGAAAGCTTTTATAAAAATCTAAACGAATATTTGTCTTGGACAGAAAACGCTGTTGATGCTCCTTTCGGCGATAAAACAGAAAGCGTTATAGAAGCTTACAACGCATTGGACGCTAAAATGAAAGATTTCTTTATGCGTTCAAAACTCGCTGCTTTCTCTCCAGAAAGTATCGCATCGTTGGATGTTCAGACATCTCGTATCAATGACATAAGCGCAGCTAATCTCGCAACAAAAAATGATGAAATAGCAACTTATCCACTGACACATATTACAAAAAGTGTCGATTTGGATTTGAATGCAGCCATCAATCCTGTTTGGACAAAATATTTTAACATAATTAAAAAATATGCTATAGAAGAAGGAAAGACAACTCTTTCTGAAGATGAATGGACAGCTATAGCAGGCAAATTCTCTGCTTTTACTTCATGGAAAGCCGCTAAAGCAGGTGCCAATGTCGAATCACTCGGATTGGATAACATCAAGAGTTTCTTGGAACAAAACAAGAAAGCTGAATTGTTGGAATTGGTCGCTCAAGACATCGCTTTGAAAGAAGAAGCTGAAAATATTGAGTTGGTAGATAGATTCCTTCATATATATCGCGATTTCTATAAACTTGTCAAGAATTTCGTTACACTCCACGATTTCTATGACAAAGACAAATCCGTCAAAGCTATTTTCCAATCTGGAACTCTTATCATAGACCAAAGAGCTTGCAAGTTCTGTATGAAAGTAAACGATACAGGAAAACACAGCGCCAATGCAGCAAAAAGTGGAATGTATCTCGTTTATTGCGATTGTACGACAAAGACAAAACCTGGCAAATTACAAATAGTTGCTGCTGTTACTGTAGGCGATATTGGTGAACTCACAGTCGGCAAAAATGGTATCTACTACGATAACAATGGCCTCGAATGGGATGCTGTCGTTACAAAAATTATAGACAACCCTATTAATATTTCACAATCGTTCTGGTCGCCATATCGTAGAATGGCAACAGCGATAGAAAATCTCATTAACAAGAACGCTGCTGACAAGGATTCAAAGATGATGGCAAAAGCAACAGCTAACATCAATGCTGCTCCAACAAAAACTGCTGAAGAAGCAAAAGCAGCTGTAGCGACACCGCCATTCGACATTGCTAAGTTCGCAGGTATCTTTGCTGCTATAGGTATGGCATTCGGTATGATAGCAACAGCATTGGCAAGTCTTTTTAAAGGATTGTTCGCTCTTAACTGGTGGCAACTCATAATGCTGTTTGTTGGTATTATTTTGGTTATATCAGGCCCGGCAATGGTGATGGCATGGTTGAAACTTCGTCGTAGAAATATCGCGCCTCTCCTTAACTCTAACGACTGGGCTGTCAACGCCGTGGCTAAGGTAAGCATTCCATTTGGCGAAACGCTCACCGACATAGCTAAATATCCAAAGTTAAAACTCAAAGACCCTTACGCAAAACAAGGAATGGCAGAATGGAAAAAATGGTGTATTTCTATCTTATTAATAGCTGTCGTAGCTGCCGCCTTATGGATTTTCAACGTTTTAGCTCCAATCAATTCTAATTTGAAATCTCCACTTCCAAAATACAATAAAGAAAACGTTGAAATAGTAACAGATACTATTGTAGGAGAAGTAGAGATGATTCAAAATGATACAATAAGTCAATAGCTTAAAACTTCATAAATGAAAAAAAAGGCTAAAGTGTTCCAAAAACTTTAGCCTTTTATATTTAGCCATTGGCCATCATAAAATCAATAATTGTCTCTTCTTGGTTCGAAGTATGCTTGAGGATGAACGCAAGCTGGGCATGCTTTAGGAGCTGATTTGCCTTTGTGTACGTAGCCACAGTTGCGGCATTGCCATTCAATTTCTTCGTCACGTTCGAATACTTGACCTGCTTCAACGCGAGCGAGTAAGCGGCGATAGCGTTGTTCATGGAAAGCTTCAACTTCAGAGATTTTTCTCCATGCTGTTGCTATTGCTGGGAAACCTTCTTCGTCGGCGATGCGTGCAAATTCTGGATATAAGTCAACCCATTCTTCGTTTTCGCCTTCTGCTGCTGCGCGTAAGTTTTCCATTGTGTCGCCGATGACGCCAGCTGGATAACAAGCAGTGATTTCAACCATGCCGCCTTCTAAGAATTTGAAGAAGCGTTCTGCGTGTTCTTTTTCTTGTTCTGCTGTTTCTTCAAAGACAGCTGCTATTTGTTCGTAACCTTCTTTACGTGCTTTTGATGCGAAGAATTTATAACGTGAACGTGCTTGTGATTCACCTGCAAATGATTTCAAAAGATTTTTTTCTGTTTCTGTTCCTTTTACGCTTTTCATGATTTAATGTTTTTATGTTATGAATTATTTATTTAACAAATTTTCTTTCAGATTGTTTTATATGATTTGATTTTTTTTAGAGTTCAACTTTCCAGAGTCCGTGTAAGTTACAGTATTCATAAACAGCTGTCGCTTTTGCGTCGCCGAGACTTACTTCTGCTACAGGCTCGTCGTTGAGGTTGACGCGGATGCCGCCTTTGTCGGTCTCTACATAAATGAACGCAATGTGATGTTCTGGAAGCATTGGGTGATGTACGCTGCCGACTTCTATTCTGAGACGGTTGCCTTCAAGTTGTGTCACAACAGGGATGTGCTTCTCGCCGCTGGCTTCAACTGTGTTTGGAACAAGTTCTTCCATTTTTTCGCCGCAGCATACTACTGGTACATTCTTGTCAACGATTTTTTCTATTACATTACCACAATGATTGCATTTATAAAATTTTGTTGCCATAATATTCTGTTTTATTTAGTTAATGTTTAAGTTTTGTTAGTTTGCATTCGAGTTTTTCTCTCTCGTTTGCAATGCAAAGATATAACGGTTTAATGGATTATACAAACAGATAGTTTCGATATTAATATCGATTTTGTCGATGGCAAATGATGATACCTATATCACGTTATGTTGTTTTTTTAAAAATACCCAAATTTAGTGATGAGTCATTCAAGCAGGCTGCATTATCTTTGCAATGTCTAAAAAAGATAATGGAGTTATCCCTTTTCTTCGTTATCATGCCATAATGACAAAAATGCTTTAATGTTTAATGAATTAAGTTTTTAACAAAATAGGCTGCCCTTTCCCCAAGAGCAGCCTTTGTTTTTTATAACTTAAATTTAAACTTTAGCCATTTGCCGTTAGCCAATTTCTTTGGGCGTTCCGGCTCCGCCGTCGGGCTTTCCGCTATATCTTTTTCCGCTGCGCTCCAAAAGGATGCCGCTGCAATCCCTAACGCTTTGGAGAACTCTATAATTTTAAAATTCTATAGTTCTTCAAATCAAAGTTCGTCAATCTCCTTAACCAAGTTGTCGATAAGCTTATTCTTTAAATCATAAAGTGCGTCAGAAATGTCACATTTATAATAGTGTGGATTTATGAGACGTTTTTGGGAGTCGTCGAGATGTGTAAGATTGTCTTTGTAGTATGCGTGTTTTTCTTGTATGGTTCTGTCTTGGTATGTAATCTCGCCGTCTTTTACGATTTGTTGTTGTAAAGTACGGAACTCATATTTTCCTTCTTCAAATGTCATTGATTTAAATCTGTCGCGTTCGTCTCGTACTGTGATTGTTTTGCCAGCTTCGATGGCTTGTGACAATTCATCGCCGCGGAGACAAGTTACATCAACTTTAAATCTTCCGTTTTGTATGATTCTATATGTTATTTGGAATCCAGGGTTGATGAGTTTTGTTGTTTCCTCGGAGCGTTTCAATACTGGCATGTCATCGATTTGAACGAGTTTAAATACATTTCCGAAACAAGGGTTATGCTTGCTTGTAGCGATAGCGTCACCAACGCCGTAAGAATCTACTTGGCAGCCTTGACGTTCCAATTCGGTGATGAGGTATTCGTCTAATGCGTTGGTCGCGAATATCTTACAGTTTTTAAGTCCTGCTTCGTCGAGTATTTCTCTACATTTTACAGAGAGATATGTCAAGTCGCCGCTATCTAATCTTATTCCGTATCCGTATTGGTAATTGTCATCGATACCGTTTTCTTTGAAAGCTTTGATGGCATTTTTTACACCGCATCTCAAAGTATCGTAAGTGTCGATTAATAATATAAGAGCCTCTGATTTATGTGTTTTAATATATGTGTCGAATGCTTGGAATTCGCCTTTGATGCTGCATCCGAAAGAAGTGACGTAGCTATGAGCCATTGTTCCCACTGATGGGAAGCCGAATTTCATTCCTGATACTATATTGGAGCTGTTGGCGCAACCTCCGATGAGAGCGGCTTTTCCTCCGTAGATGGCAGCCCAAGGACCATGAGCGCGACGACTGCCGAATTCGCTGACAGGTTTGTTGGTGCTTCTTGTCACGCGAGATGCCTTTGTCGCTACTGCCATCTGATGGTTCATGATTGATAGGAGAGGTGTTTCAAGAACTTGACCTTCAATGATAGGAGCTTCTATTGTTATTATAGGTTGTGTTGGGAATGCGATTTCGCCTTCACGCATGGCATAAACATTGCCGGTGAATTTCATATTGGCGAAGTATTTGCGTACTTCTTTGTAATCGTCTCCAGGAAGAAATTGCTCGAAGAAACTTTCGTCGCCGCAGTTGAGTCCTTTTATAACTTCCAAAACTTCAGTGATTCCGCTCACTACAGCCCAGTTGTTTGTGTCAGGCGCTTTTCTGTAGAAAAGATTGAAAACGGCGCGTTTGTCTTTCATTCCACTTTCGTAGAAAGACTTTCCCATTGTGTATTGGTACTTGTCGGAGCAATAAGAGATATTCAAATCCATATCTATGAATGTTATTATAAAACAAAAAGACTGACTTGTTTAAGCCAGTCTCATTTAATTTTGTGATCCGGTTGGGATTCGAACCCAAGACCCACAGCTTAGAAGGCTGTTGCTCTATCCAGCTGAGCTACCGAACCATCGCTTTTGCGATTGCAAAGATACAAATTTTTATTTAAAAACTAATAAAAAATGATTATTTTTTTTAAAAATATTTATCTTATTAAGAATCAATAGTTAAGAGCGCTTAAATGTAATAAACAACTTGTTGTGGTTTTGATTTTTTAACGTTTAAAGTGCTTCCTTGGAATATAGCTTCGTTTAATTCTACGACGGCGACGTATGCTTCGTTGTCGTTAGGCATCTCTACAAAGCCATAGCATTTTGATCTATTGGTATCTCTGTCCATTATCACTTTTGCAGATTCAACAACCCCAAATTTACTAAATAAAGCTGCCAAATCATCAGCCCTAGTGTTAAATCCTAAATTCGCTACAAAAATCTTCATAAAATGCTTTAAATAGTTTAGTTAAGTTAAATAATTGCAATGCAAATTTAAGCATTTTATCAATATAATGTAGAATTTTTAAATAAAAAAAAGGAGTTGTCAGACTCCTTTGATTATCACTTTGTTGTGACTTTATTCCAGTATGTCATATACTTTTTTTATGATGTCTGTGTTTTCCATTATGCCGCTAAAATTTTCCTTGCCTGGTCCAAAAGCGAAGATCGGGACTAAAAGAGGGGAGTGGCTGCCTGTTGAAAACTTGAAGCGTGTCTCGGTGTAGCGTCCGTTTGGGTCTATGATTGTAAGACCTCCTGTTTCATGGTCGGCGGTTACTATTACGAGAGTGTTTCCGTCTTTTTCAGCAAAATCTAACACCTTATTAATAGTATTGTCGAAATCGTGCATTTCATTGACCAAATAAGTGGAATCGCAATTGTGAGCGGCGAAGTCAATCTGAGAGCCTTCAATCATTAAGAAGAAACCGTTTTTGCTTTGACTAAGATTTTCTAATGCCACGGTGGTGGCATCGGGAAGGAAATTTCCTCGTGACGGAAATGCAGGAAGATGACTGTCGTCAGCGAGAACTAAAATTTTATCCTTAGCTGCATCTATATTAATTAATGTGTCGTAATAATTCCATCCTTCAGAAATCATTTTATCTACGAGATTGAGACCGTCTTTTCTTTCTATGAAATGTTTTCTTCCGCCACCTATTAGCAAATCTACTTTGTCGCTTTGAGCGAAATCCATGGCTATTTCTTCATAGTTATTTCTATTTATATTTTTAGCAACAAAAGAAGCCGGTGTAGCATGCGTTATATATGAAGTTGCAATCACGCCAGTTTTCATGCCTTTTTCTGAAAGTGTTTCTAAAATACTTGGTACGGGAATACTGTCGGAATTCATGCCAATCATGCCGTTATTTGTCTTATGACCTGTTGCAATTGCAGTGCCTCCTGCGGCGGAATCTGTAATTTTGTGAGATTTTGAGTATGTTTTTACGAGTCCAGTGATAGGAAAACGCTCAAAAGAGGTAGTATTTTCCGATGTTAGCATGGCTGCATACACCTGAGGAGTGCTCATTCCATCGCCAATCATCAGTATGATATTAGTTGGTTTTTGGCTGTTGCTTTTGTATGAAGAACTATCTTTTGTTGAGTTGCAAGAGTATGATAATAAGATAGTTAATGTTGATAATACTGATAGTAATATGTACTTTTTCATAATAGTGATATTTATACGCAAAGTTATTCATTTCTTTAGAAAAATGAAAAAAATAAAAAAAATAAATTTTTTTTCAAAAAAGTGTTGGAGATATGAAAAAAAGATGTACCTTTGCACTCGCAAAACCACGGAACACGGAGAGGTGGGTGAGTGGCTGAAACCAACAGTTTGCTAAACTGTCGTAGTCCCAAAGGCTACCGGGGGTTCGAATCCCCC
>JAZQVL010000030.1:0-24615 GCA_045631805.1 Bacteroidales bacterium
AATACCATACTTTGTATGGATGTAATTGATGGAATAACCATTTTCTAACATACTCATATATTTGAGTAATGCTTCATAATCATGTTTTTTGCGCATAAAAAACCCCAAAGTTTTTTGTCCAAACTTTGGGGTTCACTTCACATACGACGGCTTTTTTTATCTATTATCATCCACGAAACCACGCGAAATCACACGAAAAGGAATTAGAGAAGATACATGTTGTTTAGAGGATTATGAAATGTCCACGAAACCACGCGAAATCACACGAAAATGAATTAGAGAAGATTCATGTTGTTTAGTGGATTATGATAAGTCCACGAAACCACGCGAAATCACACGAAAAGGAATTAGAGAAGATTAGTGTTGTTTAGTGGATTATATGTCCACGAAACCACGCAAAATCACACGAAAATGAATTAGAGAAGATTAGTGTTGTTTAGTGGATTATATGTCCACGAAACCACGCAAAATGTTATACCATTAAACTTTTAACTTTAGCCATTAGCCTTTTGTCGTTTTATCTTGGGCGTTCCGTCCCCGCCTCCGTCTCCGCCTCCAAAATCCGTCCCCGTTTCCGTCTCCAAGGATGCCGCTTCAATCCCTAACGCAAAGGGCTACTCAAAATTAATTTTCCACTTTGAATTCTCAATTTCATAAGGCGTTGCCTCATGCTATATCTGTTACGCCCTTTCAGGGCTCACAGAAAAACTCCCAACTCACTTCCCTCTTCCTTGAACTACAATCAATACTGTATAAATCAAAATCTTGATGTCGAGGGCAAGGTTCATGTTCTCAATATAAAGAATATCGTATTTGAGACGTTCTACCATCTCATCAACGTTTGATGCGTATCCAAACTTAACTTCTCCCCAACTTGTGATACCAGGTTTTATTTTAAGAAGCATGATATAGTGAGGAGCTCTTTGTACAATTTGGTCGATGTAGAACTGACGTTCAGGACGATAACCTACAATAGACATCTTGCCTCCTAATACTGTGAAAAATTGAGGAATCTCATCTAAACGTGTTTTACGCATGAAAAGTCCCCACGGTGTGATGCGTGGGTCGTTATCTTTTGAAAGCTGTGGTCCCATTTTCTCGGCATCAACATACATGCTTCTGAATTTCAACATGTAAAATGGCTCGCCGTGCTTGCCTATACGCTCCTGTCTGTAGAATATCGGTCCCGGTGACGAACATTTTACCATTATGGCGGTGAAGATGTATAATGGAGAGAATACGGTAATAACCATCAATGATACAACAATATCGAAGATACGTTTTGTTACTTGTTGCCACACTGGCATCAATTCTGGAGTTACTCTGATGAGCGGTGTGTGCCAGATGGCTTCTTGTTTTACAGAACCAAAAATAATATCCTGCATGATAGGAATAATCTTGACAACAACATCAAGACTTTCTAAAAGAACCAATATCTTGTCTATTGTCTCTATCTCAGAACGCTCAATGGCAATGATAACTTCTTCAATTTCATGCTCTTTGATGATTTTTGCTACGTCTTTGTAATAACCGAGATGAGGAATGTATTTCTCAACTTTATATTCGTTGTAATCGAATACGTTAACGAAGCCGACAATAATATTTCCAGATGAATAAACTTGATTTTCAATCTCTTCATAAATAGCGCATGCATTGTCGTTGCTGCCCATAATGAGAGTGTTGAAACCTATTTCCTTTCTGTGAATCTTTCTTGCTGTTCGGGTCGTTATCATCAAACGGCAAATGTATGTGAACGAAAATTGAAGTCCGAATAGCATTAAGAATGAAACGTAATATGACTTGTATGAGTTGATTACGTCGTTGAGAATAGTAGCGAAGAATAAAATTACAACGCCTATGAGAGTGACGAAGAACGTCTGTCCCAACTCTTTAAGTCGTGATTTGCTGAATACATTATTATAGTATCCAGAGATGGTGTATAATGCTAACCAGAAAATAGGTATTGAGACAATGCCGACAATGAAGTTGCTGTCGTCCAATATTGTCTTGATATTACTCAATATGTTAGAGTCTTCAGTGTATTTTCTGTATGAGAAAAACAAACCCCATGCTAATATAGCGCAAAGCCAGTCGGCGATAACATATTTTAATGTTTGCTTTGTCTTATTGTTTTTTTTGTTCTTATTCACGATATACGAGTTTTATGTTATCAAAATAATATTCAGCTTCAGTGTCTTCCTTATCAATCATGCCAGCGATATAGAATTTAAAGTATTTTGCATCTTGGGTATCGCTGATGTTTGGTCCGATGTTGACGTAAATCTTATTCCATGTCGGAGATGGATTGACATAAATCAATGGAATGCTTTCGATGCGGTTAATCATTGCAAACAAACCTACTTCAAAGGCTTCGGTACATTTGTAGTCAATTTCCAAGAAAATGCTATTACCTTGATTAGGAAGGTCGTACAATTCGGTAGAAGTGAAACAGAAATTGTTGATTGTATCGCCGAGCCATACATAACCTGAATAATGGGAGTTGTTGAATTCGTCGTCCCATCTCTCTGGATCGTCTCTGTCTGTTCTGATGATAGCTGTATCGCTGCTTTCGCTGTCTTCTACAAAAATCTGTCTTTCAAAGTCATCGGTAAAAGCAAAGTTGATTGTACTTTCATCTTTTGAATAATAAGTTGTGGAAGGGTGAATAGTATCGATAACTTTTTCTTCGAGTTCTAATTCTTCAATGATATAAGGTTTATAGAAAGGATTGATGGTTCTTGTGGAGCTGATTCCGTTGAGTTTTATTCCTGGATATATGGTTATTTGGTGTTTTCCTCTCTCGAGAACAGGAATGGTGGCAGGCATTTCATAGCATCCTTGCAAGTTGTTGTCTATGTATAGCCAAGCGTCTGTGATTTTATGAGAAGCGGCGCCTTCAAACTCGTAATTCGTCGTTAATAAAAATGTGTCGATATGAATGTATGCTGGTATTTCTTGGCTGCCTTCAAACTCGTTACATGACGAAAATGTCATTGAGGCAAACATTGATGCAATAAATATGGAAAATATATAACGCAAAAATTTCATGATTTATATTTTTAATTTAACGTCAAATAATTTGTTATATTACTTACTTTAAATGATTTTGAACAATTTCTTGGTTTTTAACAATTTCATCAAGAATCATATAGCATACCTTCAAAGCTTGTACGCCGTCGTGTATTGTTACAGAAGGTTCTGTGTTGTTGACGATGGCGTTGTGGAAACTTTCCAATTCAGTCATTATTGCGTTGATTGGCTTTACTTCTGGCTGTTCTATCGTTATCTGTTTGCTTCTGCCGTCGGCTAAGTCTATTGTCATCGCAAGTGGACTTGCTTCGCCTTCAATGTCGTTGATTCTCACAATGTCGGTTTTCTTTTCCAAGAAATCTACTGTTATGTAAGCGTCCTTTTGGAATATACGATGACGACGCATGTTTTTCAACGAGATACGACTTGCCGTGAGGTTAGCTACCGATCCGTTTTCGAACTCGATGCGAGCGTTGGTGATGTCGGGTGTCGGACTTACGATAGAAACACCGCTGACGTTGACCGATTTGATAGGAGATTTTATCACGTCTAAAATGATGTCGATGTCGTGAACCATAAGGTCGAGGACGACAGGGACATCAGTGCCTCTCGGATTGAATAACGCAAGACGATGAGCCTCGATAAAAACAGGAGCGTTGATGTATGGACGAGCTGTGATGTAGGCTGGATTGAATCTCTCCACATGTCCCACCTGTACCTTGACTCCTGCTTCTTCTGCCAACTTAATAAGACGATTGGCTTCGTCAACGGTGGCTACGATAGGCTTCTCGATGAAAACATGTTTGCCTTTCTTCAACGCCAATGATGCACACTCGAAATGAGAGACAGTAGGAGTGACGATGTCAACGACATCAACCAAATCAATGAGCTCATCTATCGATGAAAAACATTTAACTTGTAAGTCGTCAGCGACTTTTTTCGCTGTGTTAATATCTTGGTCATAAAAGCCTACGAACTCGTAAACTGATAATTGTTTTATGCAGTTGATATGTATTTTTCCGAGGTGTCCTGCACCCAAAACTCCTATCTTCAACATTGGAATATTTTTTCGCAAATATAAGCTTTTTTTGTAATTTTGTGAAATAAAATTAAGGCGATGCAGGAAGATAATTACAGACATAAAGGAATGCGGAGAAATCTGGTGGAAGAGATTAAGAATAAGGGTATTAGCGATGAGAATGTCCTTAATGCGATTAACAATGTGCCACGTCATATCTTTCTCGAATCTTCTTTTTTGGAGTTCGCTTATCAGGATAAGGCTTTCCCTATTGGATCGGGGCAGACTATTTCACAACCTTTCACTGTCGCTTATCAGTCGAGTCTCTTGGAAATTAAAAAGAATATGAAGGTCTTGGAAATAGGTACAGGCTCAGGTTATCAGGCTTGCGTGCTCGCCGAAATGGGAGCTAAGGTGTTTACCATCGAACGTCAGAGGAAGCTTTACGCCAAGACAAAGCCGTTTCTCGCCAAGTTCCCTTATCGTATTATGACGTTCCTCGGCGACGGATATAAAGGACTTCCAACTTACGGTCCTTTCGACAGAATTTTGATAACAGCGGCAGCGCCAGAAATACCTCAGACTCTCATCGACCAGCTGAAAACTGGCGGCATGATGGTGATTCCTCTGTCGGAAAACGATAACTGCCAGACAATGCTGCGACTTACCAAACAAGAGGACGGCAGCCTCAAAAGAGAAGAATACGGCGACTTTAAATTCGTGCCGATGCTGAAGAATCTGGGAGATGATTAGAAGACTACAAGACTACAAGACAACAAGACAACAAGTTTTTTTAGTGATGGAGTAATGGGGTAATGAAGTAATGGAGTGATGATTCCTCTTTTGAACCATTGAACTAAGAACCTTTTGCCTTTAGTCAATTTTGGAATAATAGACAAAAATAGTTGGTGAAATTATTGTAATATAATGTAAACCAATTAAATATAGTAACTTTGATGAAAACGTTTTCATCAAAGTTGTTTTTATGTCAAAAAATAGGAACGAAAAGCATATTGAAATCAGCACCGTAGGAGCGACAGACAATAGGCAGGTATGGAGCACTCAGTGCGGAATACCTGCGAAATAAGTTTACAAAAAAATCAAAGCGCCGTAGGTGCGACAGATGTTGTCTCTGTCGTCCTTACAGGACTAGGATTATAAATCAATCATTTTATGCAGGGGTTACATGCTACGCACTTCACCACCTGCCTAGGATCTTTCGTCCCTAACGGGACTTATGTTTGTTGTTGTTGATAGTGAAGAAGAAAAAAGGACAGGTAACTTGGGCTGTTTTGGATGCCCGTTACCTGTCCTTTTTTCGCTCAATTACCAACTATTTTTGGCAACATTACCTCAATTTTTCTGGTGTTTTTTAATAAAAGAGCCGAAGGTGCGACAGAATATGGATGTTTTCTTCTGTCGTATCTTCGGCTCTTTGATTTATTATATAGTCTTTAACCTTTAGCAATTGTTTTCGATTTTTTGTTTTCTCATAGAACCAGCAATTGCTATACATATACATAATGGTATGAGAATATCAAAATCAGAATTTATGATGTTTTTTATTATGTTAAACATTAGACCAAATACACATATTGTAAATATTACACGTAATATTTTACCTAAAATAGTATAATAGCTTTTACGGTAATTGAACACAGAAATGCCTGTTGCGGTAAGGATGAATACGTATGAAAGTGTAATAAGAGAAACGGAATTTATCAAATGTATATTAAAAAATGCGTTATGTAATGCCGACTGCATTTCTTCTGTAAAAAACATAAAGAATATAAAAAGACATAAAGCCGCTAAGACCCATAATAATATAGCAGAACCAACTCTGATTATGCTTTTGCTTTTAGGTGCTAATGCTTCTTTTTTGCTAACATGCATGGTCGCGAATACGCAGAATAAAATTCCTACAAACAACAAAGCGAAGAATTTCTTTGTATATGACTTTGATTCAAAGAGTTTTGCAGATTCAATTGTTTTGTCAGTGCTAAAAGTAATTACCATCTTTTCCTTACCTGTTGGTTCAAGTGACAATCCATATTCTGAAAGCATTTTATTTACTTCTTCAACAGATTTTTGTCCATAGTAGAATTCTGGTTTAATCTTGATACGTGTTTCAGGAGTAATTATATTTATTTTA
Source organism: Bacteroidales bacterium (assembly GCA_045631805.1). GTDB lineage: Bacteria > Bacteroidota > Bacteroidia > Bacteroidales > F082 > Limimorpha. The sequence goes on from JAZQVL010000030.1 coordinate 6,201, forward strand.
TTGATGTCATATTCGTACTTTAATTCGTCGTTAACTATATATCTAACAATATTATCATTTACTTCTAATTTGAAATTATCATCGCCATCACTTCCTGACCAAGAAAAATGATCGTTGCCATCTATAAGTATTCTTGAACCAGAATCATTCATAATGATATGAAATGTTGAGTCTTGCGTAAAACTAAACTTATAATTCCACCAATAATCATTTGTTATTGATACAATAGGAATATGATGGAATGTTTCTAAATTGTTTTGCAACATCCATCCACATTGTACTAAATCATTTATAGAATCAGGTTGGTATTCGTTTGTTATTCTTGTATAATAACTGTCATCACTAATGTATTTTGAATAATTAGTTGCCATATGGATGCTTTGGTCAACATTTGTAGCTTTAGTGAATTTATCAGAGTCAGTGACGATTAATCTATACGAAGGTTTGTATGTGGTGTCAGCTGTTATGCCGGAATGCTTAATGTAATTGTCAAGTACTGACTTAAACTCTTCGGTACTTAATCTTCCTTTCTTTTCTTTGTATTTGATAATCAAACTTGATTCGTCAGCAGGCATAGAAATGTTATACATTACATCATTAGAGGAATGACTTCCTGAACATACAAGCAATGCTTCTAATGTATGTCTTGTGCCACCAGTTCTGACTTTCTTGTACGTTTCTTTGTCATTTGTTATATCTTCATTTGAATTGTAATACTTAATTCGTTTTGGAACAATCTCTGCCACATAGCTTTCATCAGGATTTTCCGATGTAACTTCATAACGAATGACAGCTTCTTCCTCAAAATTACAACTCGCTAACGATACCATCGCCAACAAGACGAATAAAAATCTTAATTTTCTCATAATTATTTAGTTTGTTTTATTAATTAATTTTCATTGTTTTGTTCTTTCTTTTTCTTCTTGTTTAGAAAATATGCGAAGCTTCCACCAACAATTAGTCCAATTCCTATACTAATACTTATTTCAAATCCCGAATCATAGTATTCTTTGTCAGTGCAGAAGTTGATGCCCCATATAATGAATAACAATATGTAAAGTATAAAAGATATTATTCTTTCATTTTTTCTGGTGTTGCTTTTACGATGTCTTAATACATATATTCCGCATGTGCTTGGTATAATGGTAAAATATATGCATATCAGAATCCATGGCTCAACGTCAAAACTATAATTTTCAATATTTGAGATAAGCATGACAAAAAATACAGCAAACGCCATTGCTATAACCCAAAAAGGAACAGCGTATTTAAGTCTTTCTCTTATGTTTTCGTTTTTTGGAAGTAAATCGTAATAATATGCTTGAGCATCATCTATAAATATGATGGCAATACCCAACAAAATTGATAATAAAATGATATTACAGAAGTATATTGTGTATTTTTTGCTTTTAAATGCGTATGGTTCTACAAATGGCTCTGATCTGTATGTCGCAACTTGCATCATTTCGCCCGTTGGCTCAAGTGACAATCCTAATATGGAAAGTGTTTCTTCTGCTTTTTCAAAAGATCTGTTTTTTGAATATAAACCTAATCCTGTTAGTTCAATGCGTGTGTCTAAGAATTCTTTGTTCGTATTGTCGAAAATAACAGGTATTGAATAGTAAGTTCTTAAATTGCAAATCAATTGACTTATATCGCATACATACGGATAATTAACTACTTTGATGTAAAATCCATCGTTGTCTCGAAATTGGTAATAATTGTATCCTGTGTTGATAGTTTGGTCGATATATTTTGCCTCTGAAAATTTTGCGCTATCTGAAACGACTAAATTGTAAGATGGTTTATGTTTATATTCTGTAATAATTCCAGCATTTTTTACATAATCACTAAGAATTTGTTTGTATTCAGAACGGTTAGGAGATTTTCTTTTTTCGGGATAAGTAATTACGAAACTTGTATTTTCTTTAGGCATTGAAATGTTGTAAATCATATCGTTTGAAATCACTTCTCCTGAATGAAGCAGCAATGTTGCCAATGTATTTCTTCTGTCTCCATTCCAAACTTTTCTCTCTGACTCTAAATCAATGTAGTTTACTAAATTTTCTTCTTTGCTACACTCTGTTTCTTCAGGAACAATCTCCGCTACATAACATTCATTAGGATTTTCCGATGTAACTTCATAACGAATGACAGCTTCATCTTCATAATTGCAGCTTGCCAACGATACCATCGCCAACAAGACGAATAAAAATCTTAATTTTCTCATAATTATTTAGTTTGTTTTATTAATACACTTGGACTTTTAACTTTTGAACTAAAGTTGTTGAACTTCAACTTCACCATCTGTTCTCATTTTTTTACTGTAAAGTATGAATGTCAATACAGTAAATATTGGTAAAAAAATCGAACTTAATGTATCTGTTTCTATAAAATTGTTAAAATCATAACAGGTTATAATAAAAAACATTGTAAGAAAAATTACATATATAATTGTTCTTAAGATTCTTATTAGTTTACCTATTTTTTTAAATCTGTCTTCTTTTCGTATCAGTATGTGTATGCCAAAAGCAAATATCATTATTCCAAAAGGTATTATTACTCCCATTGTGTTATGAAAAAATTCGTTGTTTATATCGTCAACAAATATTTTCGGGAATAATAATGCTATTAACGTACATGCAAGAATAAATAATGCTATAAGACAAATAATGGCAGAATGACGCAATTTTTTAGAGCAATTTTTCCATGATTTCAATTCTATAAATACATTTTTGAGTTTTATGGCATTCTTTCGAGGTAGCAATGTTTGTATAGGATAAAGCCAAAATATAGTTTCCACTAAAACAATAGCAATTGCAGATATTAAACCCATAAGCGTTGCTATTAAATAATGTTCTCTGTATTCTTTGCATGAAAATGCAGTCAAGAATTTAGCATCACTGTTATTGGATTCTGCATCATAGTATTCAGCAGTGTTTTCTGATTTAATTTTATTACCAATGCTTTTTCCTTCTTCAAACCCATAACTTGCCAACGATACCATCGCCAACAAGACGAATAAAAATCTTAATTTTCTCATAATTATTTAGTTTTATTAATTATATACTAAACTATCACACATTGGTGTGAAAATTAAATAGTTGAGAATGAAATGATTGTTAGAGTATTGTTTGGTAGTTATAAAATCGGGGTGGTAAAATGCTGATAATAAACAAGTTACGGTATTTATTCGCTTTGTGTTCGTTATTGTTTACAGTATTTACCACTTTCGCTAAAATTTAGTTTCAATCAATACGCAAATATATAAAAAAAAGACAATAATACTACAAGACAACGAGTTTTTTTGTTAGGAATTAGGAGTTGGGAATTAGGAATGATTTTTTTTACCATTAACCATTAGCCTTTAGTCTTTAGTCATAAAAAAAAGAGACTTTATGCCTCTTTTTTGTTCATTCCGAATCTGATATATTTTATTGTCAGTCCTTTGTCGAGCCATATTTGCTCGTAGTAAGTTCTGATTTTCTTTACTTCCAAATCGTCGTCGTTAGCGTAGAGATTGTCGTAGTTGTAGAATATTGGGAGTTCGCCTTCTTTTGCTGTCTCTACTGTGAATTCGTACATCAAGTCACTGTCAGTCTTGAGGTTGACAACGCCGTCTTGTTTCACGAATGTACGGTAACGTTCAAGGAAGTTAGGGCCAGTGAGGCGTTTGCGAGCCTTTGATGGCTGAGGGTCTGGGAATGTGACCCAAATCTCATCCACTTCATTTTCAGCGAAGAAACCGTCGATGAGTTCGATGTGAGTTCTGAGGAACGCAACATTGTCGAGGCCTTCGTTGCGTGCTTGGCAGAGACCGACCCACATACGTGAACCTTTGATGTCAACGCCAATATAATTGATGTCTTTGTGAGCACGGGCGAGACCTACAGTATATTCGCCTTTACCGCAGCCTAATTCCAAAACTATAGGGTTGTCGTTCTTGAAGAAATCTTGTTTCCATCTTCCTTTCAATGGAAATCCTTCATTTTTAAGTCTTTCAAATGAATATTCAAAAAGATTGTTGAAAGTCTTGTTTTCAGCGAAACGTTCTAATTTATTTTTTCCCATATCAAATTATTTTTGGAATAACAACCATGCAGATTCGTTGTAGTCGCGTTTGATCTCATCGAGACGGATCAAAGCGTCTGCTTTTTCTGCAAATGATTCATAATAAACACGAATATTACCTTTATTATTTTTTTCTAATGAAGATGCATTTTCAAAACCCTGCTTTTTCAAGTTGCTGACGCATTTAGCAGCACTCTCCTCAGTCTGGAAAGAACCACCAATGATGTAATAGGAATTGAGGAATTGATGAATTGATGAATTGAGGGATTCAGGAACTTCTGTTGCTTTAATTTCCTCTTTAACTTCAATTTCTTCAATTGTTTCAACTTCTTCAGTTTCTTCGATTATTTCAATTGTTTCAACTTCTTCAACTATTTCAATTTCTTCAGTTGTTTCGATTTCTTCTGTTATTTCAACTACTTCAGTTTCCTCTAAAACCTCTAAAACCTCTACAACCTCAATGTCTTGTTGTCTTGTTGTCTTGTTGTCTTCTAATCCCTCTTGTCCCTCCAAAACCTTTATAACAAATTCATTAGGAGAAGAGTACAAAAAAGGATTCCAGCTTGCGAGTTGTGAGTCGGATTTTTCTGTTGTCCAGTTGATTACGAATATCAATAAAAACGCTAATGTTGTATAAGCGAAAGTTCTGAATAAGCTTGGTTTTCTTGTTTTTGGTGTTTCGCTTGCAATTTCTTCAACGCTGTCGATAGCTATTGAATATTCTGTGTTTTTTTGTTTTTGTTCGACGACGATTTTTTCCTTAATGACCTGATAAGTCTCTGTGCGGAAAATAGGTTGGAAGTTAAAGTTTGTCAAGCCGAAAGAGTCGCCGAGAAGATTAACGTCATCTTTGGTTTCGAAGACGTAATCGCCGCCGAAGTTGCGCAATTTTCCGAGTCCTTCCAAATCGAGTTCGAAATTAACATCGAGGATAGCAGCGCATTGGTTGACGAATTTTTGTATTTTGGCTGATGCTTCCTCGTTGGAAATATTCTCTTTTTTAGAGATGAAATTAACGAGCAAGTCATCATTGTTGGTCAATTTATTATTGAAAACTAATTCTTTGTAAGGAGGCATGAAACGATGGTTGGCATAATCTATTGTAGCAGAATGTCTTTTGGAGATAAATGCGCCAAATTCTGGAACGATTACACATTCGTTGTCTTTTAATAACTCTATCAAATAATTAGTAATCATATAGTTATGAATTTTCAATAAATGATTGTTTCGGTTTGCGAAGTTAAGAAAAATACTTCAATCTTTGAAGAATTTTAGACATTTTTCTACATCTTGCGGTGTATCAATGGAATAACTTTCGAACTCGGTTATGCCCATTTTTATTTCGTAAGAATTTTCGAGCCATCTCAGCTGTTCCAAGCACTCCGAAAGTTCCAATTCCGATTGTGGAAGTCTTGCGATTTTTTTCAAGACCTCTACTTTGTAGGCGTAAATCCCGATGTGTTTGTAGAATGTTCTTTGTTGCATCCACGACTTGGCGTTTTTATCCGCTTTCCTTAAAAATGGAATTGTCTGACGACTGAAATACATCGCTTTGTCATTTTTGTCGAATACCACTTTCACTACATTTTCATCAAAGAGTTCGTCTTCGTCTTTTATAGGTTTGCACAAAGATGCTATCTGACTGTTTTCTATGGTGATAAGACTTGCTATCTGATTTATTTGCTCCGGATTTATAAAAGGCTCGTCGCCTTGGATGTTTACAACGGCATCATATTGACTTTCAATTTTTTCAACAATCTCGCAGCATCTGTCTGTACCGCTATTGTGTTCTGATGACGTCATCATGACTTTGCCTCCGAAAGCAATCACGGCGTCATATATTCGTTGGTCGTCGGTTGCTACAACTACATCAGTCAACAAATCGCTTTTCATCGATTGTTCGTAAACGCGTTGTATCATCGTTTTTCCATTTATTATTGTCAAAGGTTTGCCAGGGAAACGCGTCGAGGCAAAACGAGCAGGTATTATTCCGAGTATTTTCATTTTTTTATGTTTTAGGATTATAATATGTTATAAATTCAGAAACTCAAAAATATCAGATTTTTTTAGTCTCATATTAAAAAAGTCCGTTCAGCGATGCGTTGATGCTTTCTATGACTTTGCTTAAATCTTCTGGATTTTCGAATTCGAGATTGTCGCTGTCTATTATCAAGACCTTGCCTTTATCGTAATTAGCGATCCAGTTTTCATATTTGTCGTTGAGAGCTTTGAGGTAATCAAGACGAATTGATTGTTCGTAAGCTCTGTTACGTTTTGCGATTTGTCTTACCAATGTTGGAATGTCGGCTCTCAGATATATAAGCAAATCAGGAGCTTGCATGTAAGAACTCATCAAATCGAAAAGAGATTGATAATTTTCGTAGTCGCGCGATGACATAAGTCCCATTTCGTAAAGATTGGAGGCGAATATGTATGAATCTTCGTAAATGGTTCTGTCTTGAACCACGTCGGCGCCACTGTTTCTTATGTCGATAATCTGTTTGAATCTGCTTGTGAGGAAATATATTTGCAGATTGAACGACCAGCGCAACATATCATCATAAAAACTGCTTAAATAAGGATTGTTGTCAACTTCCTCATAATGAGGTTGCCATCCGAAATGTTTTGACAATAAATGAGTTAATGTTGTTTTTCCTGATCCGATATTACCTGCGATAGCTATATGCATAATGAAAAATATTTTTTTGCTAAAATAGTAAAAAAAAGACTACAAGACCACAAGACTACAAGACTACAAGTTTTTTTAGTAATGAAGTTATGAAGTTCATTTTCCATTAGTCTTTAGACATTAGTCATTAGACATTAGTCTTTAGTCATTATTTCGGTGCTTTCACGAAGAAATAGATTCCTATTATTGAGAAAATTATATTAGGGAGCCATGCGGCGATGAAAGGGGAGAACACGCCTGAGAGTGCGAACACTCGTGAGAACTCCATGAAGAGGATGTATGAGAATGTGATGACGATTCCTATTCCAAGGTGCAGTCCCATTCCTCCGCGAACCTTCCTGCTCGACAGAGCTGCTCCTATCACGGTGAGAATCAATATAGCGGCTGGCGATGCTATACGTTTGTGCATCTCTATTCTATATTGAAGAGTGTTGTCGGCTCCTTTCAGCTCCAAATTTTGTATGTGGTTACGAATCTCAAAAAGATTCATTTCTTCAAATTCTTCCTTGATATTATAAAGGTCGCGAGGCTTGAGAATCAATGTGGTATCTTTTGTTTTGCCTCGGTTCATGGTTTCTTCGGGATAAAGATAACGTTCCACATAGTTGGAGATATTCCATTTGCCGTTTATTGTGTCGTATGTGGCTTTATCTGCGATTATCTTGTAAGTCAGTCTGTTATCTTCTATTTTTTCCATAGCGAACTTGTAAGCTATTTTCTTTTTTATGTCGAAGTTGCCCACATAGACATAAGTTCCTCTTTCGATTTGCACATGTATGTTAGAGCCGGAGCTTTTGGTCAGCTTTTCCATATATTTGTCTTTGAACTCTCTTCTTGTTGTATCGGTCTTGGGAATCAAGAAGTTGCCGAGATAGAATGAGCCCAAGGCGAGCATCAAACCGGCTAACATATATGGATAGAGGAATCTTTTGAAACTGATGCCGCTGCTCAGAATAGCTATAATTTCCGTGTGTCCTGCCATTTTGGATGTGAAGAAAATGACGGAGATAAAGACGAAAAGATATATGAAGAGATTAATAAAATAAGGTATGAATGGCACATAATAATGCAACACCACTTCTCTGAAACTTGCGTTGTTCTTTATGAAGCTGTCGATGTTTTCAGAAACGTCGAAAACCACGACAATGATAATCAGCAAGCTGATAGAGAATAAGAATGTTCCGATATATTTTTTAAATATGTACCAGTCTAATTTTTTCATGTCAAATTCTTCGTGTGACTTTTGGTAACATCATGTCGCGCCATGATGTGAAATCGCCTTCGATAATATGTTTTCTTGCTTCTTTGACGAGCCAGAGATAGAAACCGAGGTTGTGTACTGTAGCAATCATAGGTCCTAAAATTTCTTTAGATACTATGAGATGGCGCAAGTAAGCTTTGGTATAATCTCTGTCAACGTAAGTCGTTCCGTTTTCGTCTAAAGGAGAGAAGTCGTATTTCCATTTTTCGTTCTTGATGTTGATGATGCCTTCAGAAGTGAAGAGCATTCCGTTGCGTCCGTTGCGGCAAGGCATCACGCAGTCGAACATATCAATTCCGCGAGAGATGGCTTCGAGCAAGTTGGCTGGAGTTCCTACGCCCATGAGATAACGAGGTTTGTCTTCAGGCAATATTTCGTTGACGACTTCAATCATCTCGTACATTTGTTCTGTAGGTTCTCCTACAGCTAAACCACCGATGGCGTAACCGTCGGCTTCGTGTTTGGTGATATATTCAGCAGAACGTCGTCGGAGTTCAGGATAGACGCAGCCTTGAACGATAGGGAAGAGCGACTGGTTGTATCCGTAGAGAGGCTCTGTCTCGTCGAAGCGTTTCCAGCATCTGTCGAGCCAGCGATGTGTTCTCTCCATCGATTCTTTCGCATATCTGAAGTCGGCTGTTCCAGGTGTGCACTCGTCGAAAGCCATGATGATGTCGGCTCCAATTGTGCGTTCAATGTCCATCACGTTTTCGGGAGTGAATGTGTGACGCGAACCGTCGATATGAGATTGAAACACTACACCTTCTTCTTTCATCTTTCTTATTCCTGTGAGAGAAAAGACCTGGAAGCCTCCGCTGTCGGTAAGGATAGGACGATTCCAACCGTTGAACTTATGAAGTCCGCCAGCTTTGTTCAGGACATCTAATCCTGGACGGAGATAAAGATGATAGGTGTTGCCTAAAATGATCTGAGCCTGAATCTCTTCTTCTAACTCTCTCATATGAGTGGCTTTGACGCTGCCTACAGTTCCTACAGGCATGAAAATAGGTGTCTCGATATTACCGTGATCTGTGGTCAAGACACCAGCGCGAGCGTTGCTCGAAATATCATTTTTGACAAGTGAAAATCTCATAAAATTTTTTGGGCAAATATACTATTTTTTCCTGTGAAAAATTCATACTTTTGCAGTGAAATTTTACAGATTTCCATAATAAATCCTTAGTTGTAAAAAAATAATTGTCGTGAGCATAAGTTTCAATTTTAATCAGTTGTCATTCATCGTTTTGGTGGTTTTCGTCGTAGCTTGGTTGGTGCAGATGTTGTATCATTGGGTTTTATTCAGACGATTGGCGTTTTATAAGAAAAAGGAGAAAAGTACTATACAGGAACCGGTCTCGGTGATAGTCTGCGCTCGCGACTCTTATGAATATCTTCTCGACTTGATTCCTGCTGTCTTGTCACAAGACTATCCTGATTTCGAATTGGTGATTGTGAACGACTGCTCACAAGATAATACTGAAGAATATCTTAAGGATTTGGCGAGAAATAATCCTAAAATAAATTTGGTCAATCTTACGCAGAATCTTAATTTTTTCCATGGAAAGAAATTTCCTCTGAGCATGGGAATCAAATCTGCAAAACATGATTTGCTTCTCCTTACTGATGCCGATTGCATACCTAATACAAATCAGTGGATTAAGGAAATGGTTGCAGCTTATAATGATAATACGGAAATTGTTGTTGCATACGGACCTTATTTTGAACGTAAAGGATTGTTGAACAAACTTATACGTTTTGATACTTTGTACATTGCGATGCAATATTTGTCGTTGGCTTTGGCAAAGAAACCTTATATGGGAGTTGGAAGAAATCTTTCTTACAGGAAAAGCACTTTCATGAAAAACAAAGGTTTTACGTCACATTATAACATACCTTCAGGTGATGACGATTTGTTCATAAGTCAGGTGGCTAATAAGAAAAATACAAATGTCTATATCGATTCTGTCAATAGAGTGGAGTCGGAGCCGAAGAAAAGCTGGGGAACATGGGTTCGTCAGAAAAGACGTCATTATTCGACGGGAATCCAATATAAATCCAATATTAACAGGATATTAGGAATCCTGCTCGGCAGCCGTTTGCTTTATTATCCAAGCTTGATGGCATTGTTCTTTTTGCCAGCTGCTTTTGAAATTTCATTAGGCGGAATATATTATTTCATCATAATAGGATTATTTGCAATGATTCATTATATAACACAGTTCGTTATTTATCATAAATCGGCAAAACAATTGGGAGAAAAACATTTAGGATTGGCATTCACACCGATTTACGATTGTTTCTTCATGATTTTCACTACGGTTATAGGAGCTTGGAGTACTTTCTTCAAACCAAAAGGATGGTGATTTTTTCAATTTATAATTCATAATTTAAATTCAAAAAAAGATTATGCATTATGCATTATGCATTATGAATTATTTTTATCTTTGCACATTGTATAAATAAGCATTAAAAATAAACACATAGATATATGAATGACTTTCAAAAAGAGATACTTGCAGGTATTCCTGACGAGTTGCCATGTGTAAAAGAGTATGATGTAACAGTCAATCATGCTCCAAAACGTAAAGACATTTTAACAAAAGAAGAAAAAAGATTAGCATTAAGAAATGCTCTTCGTTATTTCCCAGCTAAACATCACGCTGTTTTAGCTCCTGAATTTGCAGAAGAATTGGAAAAATACGGTCGTATCTACATGTATCGTTTCCGTCCTTCTTACAGCATCTACGCTCGCCCAATCGAAGAGTATCCAGCTAAGTCAAGACAAGCAGCTGCTATTATGCTGATGATTCAAAATAACTTGGATCACGCTGTGGCACAACACCCACACGAACTCATCACTTACGGTGGCAATGGCGCTGTATTCCAAAACTGGGCTCAATATCGTCTCGTTATGCAATATCTTGCTAACATGACAGAAGAACAAACTCTTGTAATGTACTCAGGTCACCCAATGGGATTGTTCCCATCACATAAAGACGCTCCACGCGTTATCGTTACTAACGGTATGATGATTCCTAATTATTCAAAACCAGACGATTGGGAAAGATTCAACGCAATGGGCGTAACTCAATACGGACAAATGACAGCTGGTTCATATATGTATATCGGACCTCAAGGTATCGTCCACGGAACAACAATCACAGTTTTGAACGCTTCAAGAAAACAAGGCGGCACACCTGAAGGTAAGTTGTTCATCACAGCAGGTCTCGGCGGTATGTCAGGCGCTCAGCCTAAAGCAGGTAACATAGCTGGTGTTGTTTCAATCACAGCTGAAATAAATCCTAGCGCAACAGACAAACGTCACAGCCAAGGCTGGGTTGACGAAGTATATAGCGACCTCGACGAGTTGTTCGCTAAAGTAAATGAAGCTCGCGCTAACAAGATAGCTCGTTCTTTCGCATACCAAGGCAATGTTGTTGACCTCTGGGAATATGCAGCAGAACACGACATCCAAGTCGATTTAGGTTCTGACCAGACTTCATTGCATAACCCATTCGCAGGCGGTTACTATCCTGTAGGTTATTCATTTGAAGAGTCAAAACAAATGATGGCAGAAGCTCCTGAAAAATTCAAAGACGCTGTTTATGCTTCATTGCGTCGTCACGTTGCTGCTGTCAACAAACTCACAGCTAAAGGCATGTATTTCTTCGACTATGGCAACGCATTCTTATTGGAAAGCAGCCGCGCTGGCGCTGACATTCTCAACGCAGAAGGCAAGTTCCGTTATCCATCATACGTACAAGACATCATGGGTCCTATGTACTTCGACTATGGCTTCGGTCCATTCCGCTGGGTTTGTACTTCAGGCAAAGAAGAAGATCTCGCTATCACTGACGAAATAGCTTGCAACGTTCTTGAAGAAATCGCTAAGAACTCTCCAGTTGAAATTCAACAACAAATGCACGATAATATCCAATGGATTAAAGGTGCTCGCGCTAACAAATTGGTCGTTGGTTCACAAGCTCGTATTTTGTACGCCGACTGTGAAGGTCGTACAAAAATCGCTGCTGAGTTCAATAAGGCTATCGCTGACGGTCGTCTCTCAGCTCCTGTCGTTTTGGGTAGAGACCACCACGATGTATCAGGCACTGACTCTCCATTCCGCGAAACATCTAACATCTACGATGGTTCATCATTCACAGCTGACATGGCAATCCACAATGTTATCGGCGACGGTTTCAGAGGCGCTACATGGGTCAGCATCCACAATGGTGGCGGCGTAGGCTGGGGCGAAGTTATCAACGGCGGCTTCGGTATGGTAGTTGACGGAAGCGACGACTCAGACAGAAGATTACGCAATATGTTACATTGGGACGTTAACAACGGTATCGCTCGTAGAAGCTGGGCAAGAAACGAACCTGCTATGTTCGCTATCAGACGCGCTATGGAAGTAGAGCCAAGACTTAAAGTCACAATGCCTAACTTCGCTGATGATGCTATCATTAACGACGTTATAAAATAATCACTTCGTTTAAGGTTTAAGGCTTAAGGTTTAAGGAAATGTTATAATCCTTTAAACTTTAAACCTTAAACATTAAACCCCAAAAAATAGCATGATTATTGTATGTTTTTAAACAAATAAAATAGAGAATTAAAACGATTATTAACAAATAAATTACAAATTAAAAAGATGAAAAAATTTTTACTTTCTTTAGTACTTTTAGCAGTAGCAAGTTTTGCATCTGCTCAAACATTGATGTTCGAACACGAAGGTGAAGAAGTTCAACCAGGTAGATTTAATGTTGTAGGCCCTATCAATGAAATGATGGAAATGGCTTTTGAAATGAATGTTACAAACCTTGCAGACACAGACTTGAACATAGTTTGTGAAAGAGTTATTAAATCATCAACAGGTGGTAGCAACTATTTCTGCTGGGGTGCATGTTTAGCTCCACATATCGACAGCGGTAGCAATATAACAAACCCAGGTGTTCCTAACATTTTCAGCGCTCACTACATGCCTCTCGATGAAAACTGGGAAGCTGTTTACGGTTTGGAACTCTTAATAGAATATCATTTCTATGATGAAAGAAACCCAGAAGATAAATACATTTTCGAAGTTTACTTCAAACACTCAGGTGAAGAAGTTGTTGACTATAACAGCACAGAAGTTTTCAGCAACGCTTATCCTAACCCAGCAAACAATGTTGTAAGTTTCGACTATAACATGCCATTCGACGCTCAATCAGCATCAGTAGCTATCTACAACATGATGGGTCAAGAAGTTATCAGACAAGATGTTAACGTTGGCGGTTCAAGAATGGACATCAACGTAAGCGATTTAACAGACGGCGTTTACTTCTATAGCTTAATCGTAAACAACCAAACAGTTAAAACAAACAAACTCGTTGTTTCTAAATAATAAGTTATATTGGCTAATGACGAAAGTCTAAAGGCGAAAGAAAAAGAGCTCTTGAAAATTTCAGGAGCTCTTTTTGTTATTATACCTCTATACCCTCTGTACCTCTGATTCCTCTTATCCTAAAAATACAGAGTTTTTCTCGAATTTTTCTATTGCGTATTGAAGGTCGATGACGAGTTTTTTCTCGTTCTGTGATGGCATTTCAAACATGGCATCGTTTAATATTGCTTCGATGATAGCTCTTAAGCCACGTGCTCCAAGCTTGAATTCGATGCTTTTATCTACGATATATTCAAGAACTTCATCTTTTATCTCTAATGTTATATCGTCCATCTCGAAGAGTTTTGAGAACTGTTTGATGATGGCGTTCTTTGGCTCTTTTAATATTCTTACCAATGACTCTTTGTCCAAAGGATTGAGGAATGTCAATATTGGGAAACGTCCTACAATCTCAGGGATGAGTCCGAAGCGTTTGATGTCGGCAGGAGTGATATATTTTAATAGATTATCTTTATCTATTTGTTTTTTGTTGTCGTTGCCGTATCCTATTGCGTTGCTTCCCACTCTGTTGGCTATAATCTTATCTATTCCGTCGAAAGCGCCTCCAGCTATGAACAATATATTTTTTGTATTGACCTGAATCATTTTTTGTTCAGGGTGCTTACGTCCGCCTTGTGGAGGTACGTTGACTATTGTGCCTTCAAGAAGTTTAAGCATAGCTTGTTGTACGCCTTCGCCTGACACATCGCGAGTGATGCTTGGGTTGTCGCTTTTACGAGCGATTTTGTCTATCTCATCGATGAAAACGATTCCTCTTTCGGCAGCGGCGACGTCATAATCTGCTGCTTGTAACAATTTTACGAGTATGTTTTCAACGTCTTCGCCGACGTAGCCAGCTTCGGTGAGAACAGTGGCGTCAGCTATTGCGAAAGGCACATGGAGCATTTTGGCGATAGAGCGGGCGAGGAGAGTCTTGCCTGTACCTGTCTCGCCGACCAAAACGATATTAGATTTTTCAATCTCAACCTCATCGGCTGCCTTTTCCTGGTTAATTCTTTTATAATGATTGTAAACTGCAACAGCGAGAATCTTCTTTGCTTCATCTTGACCGATGACATATTGGTCGAGGAAAGATTTTATTTCAATAGGTTTCAATAATTTAAAGTCAGGAGTATTGGCTTTTTTAAGATGTTTCAATTCTTCCTGAACAACGATATGACCTCTTTCGATACATTCGTCGCAGATGAAACCATACATTCCTGATAGAAGCAATGCGGCTTCTTTATCGCTTTTTCCACAAAACGAGCAGTGGTTCTCTTGTTTTTTTGCCATACTTTTTAAGTCTATAAGTCTATGAGACAATAAGTAGAGACGTCATTTCAGTGGCGTCAATATTATGAAATGTTTTAAAGTAAAAAGTTTAAAAATTTAAATTAATAAACTTTTAAACTTTCTACATATATAATATCAAATTATTTTGATCATATTTTCTTGATAAGGACTTCATCAATCATGCCGTAGTCTTTAGCTTCTTGAGATGTCATCCAATAGTCGCGGTCGGAGTCGGCCCAAACTTTATCGAAAGGTTGTCCTGAGTGAGTTGCGATTATGTCGTAGAGTTCTTTTTTAAGTTTTAAAATCTCACGGGCAGTGATTTCGATGTCAGAAGCTTGTCCTTGCATTCCGCCCATAGGTTGGTGAATCATGATGCGTGAGTGTTTTAAAGCTGAACGTTTTCCTTTAGCTCCTGCGCACAATAAAACTGCTGCCATTGAAGCTGCGATGCCAGTACAAATTGTAGCGACGTCAGGGCTGATGAATTGCATTGTGTCGTAGATGCCCAAACCAGCGTAAACAGATCCGCCAGGAGAGTTGACGTAAATCTGAATGTCTCTTTTAGGATCTGAAGATTCCAAGAAAAGGAGCTGAGCTTGGATGATGTTAGCGACGTAGTCGTTGATTTCATCGCCTAAGAATATGATGCGGTCCATCATAAGTCTTGAGAATACGTCCATCTGAGCGACATTAAGCTGGCGTTCTTCTATGATTGTAGGAGATATATAATTGGTGACTGTTGAAGTATATTTCTCCAATGCTAAACTGTTGATGCCACAGTGTTTGGTGGCGTATTTATAAAATTCGTTATTCATTGTTGTTTCCTTTTTAATTATAAACTCCTAAATTAATATTTTGTTTCAGATTAGTGAGTTGTTTTAAAAAAATAAGGCTTAAAATTTAAGACAGAAATTCCACCTTAAACTTTAAACCTTAAACTTTAAGCTATATATTATTCTGCTGTTTCTTCTGTAGCTTCTTCTGCTTTAGCTGCTTTTTTAGCTCTAGTTTTTTTAGGTTTAGCTTCGCCTGCTAATTCAACTTGAGGTAAAACAGCTTGTACGAAACCGTCATAGTCTGTATCAACAACAGTAACTGTCATGTTTTCTTTCAAGTAAGCAGTTAATTTTTTGTCTGCTAATTGGTTGTTGATATTTTGACGTTGGTTGTCGTCTTTAATGATAGCGTCGATGATGTCTTCGAGACGTTTTTTAGTTTCTTCGTCTAATGTTTCAACATCCATGTGACCGAAGTACATGCTTCTTACGAATTCGCGTACTTCAGCTTCTTTAATCATGAGGTCGTTGTTTTGTTTTACGAGAGCTTCTTCGATGAGTTGCCATCTGAGAGACTTAACGTATGAATTATCGTAGTTGTTTTCAACGTCTTCTGCTGTGATTTTGCCTTCGCTGTTTTCAACGATCCAGCGTTTGAGGAATGTGTCAGGCAAGTTGAATTGGATTTCTTCTACTAATTGGTCAACAGCTTTGTTGTAGAACATTCTTTCTGCTTCGAGAACGTATTGTTTTTCCATTTCAACAGCAACTTTTGAGCGGAATGTTTCAACGTCTTTTACTTCTTGACCTGGGAAAATCTTTTCGAAGAGTTCTTCGTTAAGTTCTGCTGGTTGTTCTTCAACTTTGTTGTTGTCTTGGATGCTCTTTATTGTTCTGTCGATTTCTTCTGCTGAAGCTTTGATGTTGTAATTGTTGATTTTATGGTCTTTAAGAACAACATTGATTTCTGGTTTGAGAGCTGCTTCAAAGTAGAAATTCAATTCTTCTTGAGTGTCGAGGTCGTTAGGTTGGCCTTGTTCCATATCTGGAAGAGGATAACCGATAACGTCTAATTTATTTTCAACGATGTGATTATTGAGAGCTTCAGAAACTTTTTGGTTAATCTTTTCGATTAAAACAGCTTGTCCGTACATTTTCTTAATCATTCCGAAAGGAACTTTACCTTGACGGAAACCTGGCATAGTTGCTTTATGTTGATAATCTTTTAAAGCTTTTGTTACTTCTGCTTCATAATCAGCTTTAACTAAAGTCACTTGGATACCGGCGAGAAGTTCGCCTTTTAATGTTTGTGTAGTATTCATTTGATAATTAAATTTTTTTTTGTGCGGATGAAGGGACTCGAACCCCCACGCCTCTCGGCATCAGATCCTAAGTCTGACGCGGCTACCAATTACGCCACATCCGCAGAATCTTTTTAGGAGCTGCAAAAATACAATTTTTTTTTGATTTTTTAGTATATTTTTATCAAATACAAAAAAATATTTTTACGATATAAATAAATCTTTGTTATGATTTTCTAATATGTTGATAATTAGTTATTTCTTTACATCAAAGGCATCACGCAAGGCATTGCCGAAAAGCATGAATGCTAATACCAAAAGCATAATTGCGATGCCAGGAAGTATGGCTAAATATGCATCGTTGAGAATGATATATGCGTAATTTTCCTTAATCATGCTGCCCCATGATGGCATAGGAGGTTGTACGCCGATGCCAAGGAAACTCAATCCTGCCTCTAATAAGATGGCAGATGCGAAGTTGGCTGCCGAAATAACGATTATAGGGTTTATGATATTTGGTATGATATGTCTGCTGATAATTCTCAAATTGCTGAATCCTAATGCTTTGCCTGCTTCAACGAATGTCGTTTCTCTTACAGAAAGTATCTGGCCTCTGGTAACACGAGCCACTTCAACCCACATCGTTAATCCTACTGCAATGAAAACCTGCACGACTCCTTTGCCAAGAACAAAAGTGATTGCAATGACAATCAATAAGGTAGGAATAGACCATACTACATTGATGAGCCACACCATGACATCGTCGATGCGGCCTCTGAAGAAACCGCCAAGACTGCCTATCAATACACCTATTATTATGCTCATAAAAACAGCAATGAAACCGACGGAGAAACTGATTCGTGTTCCTAATAATAATCTGCTTAAAAAATCTCGACCGAATTGGTCGGTTCCGAGAATGTATTTTTTATGTTTTACGCAATTGCTATATATATAATGTGCGGCTTCTTCTTTATTCGCAAAATTTTCACCTGAACATAATTCATGATTTGAAATGATTTCTTCATTGATGAGCGCTGATTCTTCGGGGTTGTATATGTAAACCGTAGTTTTTTCTTTGTCTATTTTCAATGAATCAAAAGGAATTTGTCGATATTGAGACGGCTGACCGTTCATCATTTGTGCGAAAAATCCTCTTTTTTCTATCTTGTTTTGCTTTGGAACGAGAAGCATATCGACTCCGAAGCCTGGTTTTTGGGTGCTTATCTCTAAAATCTGAGTGTTGGCGTACGGAGTTTTATCAGGAATAATGAAATATGCGAAAATTGCGATGCATGCACATAAAATGATAAAAATCAATGAAATAACACCAGTGGGGTTTTTCTTGAAACGCTGTGTTGCAATCTGATTCGGTGATAAAATCTTGTTTTTATTCATCTTATTTTTCTTTATGAAACAAAAATAAAAAAAAATATTGTCGGACTTGCTTTTTGAATGAAAAAAGTTGTATCTTTGCACTCGCAATCAGATGGTGGATGTAGCTCAGTTGGTTAGAGTACCGGATTGTGGTTCCGTGGGTCGTGGGTTCGAGTCCCATCTTCCACCCTCAAAAAAGAGACGATGAAAATCGCCTCTTTTTTT
>JAZQVL010000031.1:0-32463 GCA_045631805.1 Bacteroidales bacterium
AGATATAGAAACCCCAGAACTTAATTCTACATATTATATGGTAGGTCTCGACTGGTGGCCATATAAAAACCTTCGACTCTTGGTTAACTACACAATGAAAGATAAACCAGGATACGATAATTTAGGACATTTGTTCCAAGCGCAGCTTTCAGTTAAGTTTTAATAAATAGAGATTAGGAGTTAGGAATTAGGGGTTAAACCTTTTCTGACTCCTTTTTTTGAAATTATATATGTGACTATGTGAGAACCATAAACCTTAAACTTCAAACCTTTAACTAAGACAAACTAAATTATACTAAATATGAAAACAAGAAAACTAAAAGCGTTATTTTTAAATGAGGAGTGGCTCATTGTGATGTTGGGATTCATTATTTTGGCTTTGATAGTCATAGTCCCAGAATTTATGGTAAACATCAAAATGTTGAATGTAAGTAGTTTGGATACTTCTTCCGGTTGGATTAATTCAGCTTATACATTCGTTTTTTTATTTTTGATAATTCTTATATCTGCCCTTGCCATGAAGAAATCGGTTAAGGGTATTTTTTTGTCTTTTTTGGTAATATTCGCTTTGACTATGTTGGCGCAGTTATGTGCGAGTATTCCATTCTGCAAAGAATACGGTCTTGAATCTGTTCTGTTTGCTGTTCTTTTCGGTTTGATAATAAGTAATATATTTGGAGTTCCAGAATGGTTGAAGCCAGCGATACAAAGTGAATTTTATATCAAGATTGGAATTGTTTGTTTAGGTGCTACTGTCATCTTTGGCGAAATCATGAAATCGGGTGCCTACGGATTAGCTCAGGCTATTTTAGTTGTGTTGGTAGTTTGGTATTTCGGATTCTGGGTCTCACGTAAGATTTTTAAAGTCGATGATCAGATGGCTACAATGATAGCGAGTTCCGTGAGTGTTTGTGGTGTTTCAGCTGCCATCGCTACATGCGGAACAATCAAAGGTAACCAGAAGAAGCTCAGTTATGTCATTTCATTGGTTATGGTTGTCGCTATACCTATGTTGTATATCATGCCGTTGTTATGCAATTGGTTGTTGCCTAGGATATTCCCTAACAATCCAGTGGCTGCGCAGCAGGTGGCAGGTGCATGGATTGGCGGAACCATCGATACTACAGCGGCTGTTGCTGCGTCGGGCGATATTTTGGGCAGTATCGCTGGCGACACTGCCGTTATAGTAAAGGCATCGCAAAATGTGCTCATCGGTGTTGCTGCATTCTTCATTTCATTATATTGGTCGTTGCGCGACACCAACAGCGTTATGGAGACAAAAGGCACTGTCATTTGGCATCGTTTCCCTAAATTCGTCATTGGAATGGTAATCGCATCAGCGGTGTTCAGCATCTGGTTCTCTGGCGGCGTTGAAATTGAAGGCGTGATGGTGAAATACAAAGCCTTAGCTAAGAATTTCCAAGGAATATTCTTCTCGATAGCGTTCGTATGCATAGGATTAGAAACACGATTCAAGGAAATTTTCTCTAAAGAAAACAATCAGTCGTTGAAAGCCTTCTTGTCGGCTCAGACATTTAATATTATATTTACGTTTATAGTCGCAGTGGTTATTTTTGGATTTATTGCGAATTGAAATAAGGAACTAAGGAATTAAGGAGCTAAGGAACTAAGGATAAGAATGGGAATTGAACTTTACTTTAGCCCTTAGCCTTTAGTCTTTAGCCCTTAGCCTTTAGTTTTACGGTTCTAAAAAAAACTCTTTTTTACTGAACATTCTTGATAAAAAAATGTTATTTTTGCATGTATTTAACGAATGTTATCTCACTATAAAATGAAAAGATGTTTTAACACTATATTATCAGTTGCGTTTATCGGAATCGCTCTCATGATGAGCGTGATGATACATTCGCAAGGTGTGAAGAATAACATTCATTTATATGCGGACAGCTGTTGTGATTCTGAAATTTTTGACAGCTATCGTTCTGATGTCGAATCATATATAGAGTCGGCGGGCTCGGGCATAACAACGCTGCCAGAACTTGTTGATTCCATGCCCTCGCCATCAGTGCGTCTTGTCTCTATGCAGAAAAGAACGCAACAAAACCTTTCGGCATTCCTCGTGCTGAAACACCTCTCTTCGGAAGTGACACCAACCAACAAATACAACAAACACTTCTCTTTACCTTTGTCAGCAAAGGAAAACCTTATCGTCATAATAAAACACCTTATTATTTAGAAATTTAGAACTCTAGAATTTTAGAACTCTAGAATTTTTTAGTGGCGAAGTGTCAACTTCATCACTTCATTACCCCATTACTAAAAACTTATAGTCTTGTAGTCTTGTTGACTCGTAGACTTTTAAAAACGTATTATTATGACAAACAATATTAAAAACACACAAATAGATTTTATTCAAAAGAGATTTAGCGTCTCTACATTATTATCAGGTATAGTATTAATCGGTTTTGGCGCATTCTTGTTCCTTTATTCAAAAAACATGGATGGCAATATGCTGTCGTCAGCTATGATATTCTTCGGAGTGGTAAGCGTCTCTTTTGCATTATTTCTTCTCATCGCAAAATTGAACGCCGAAGTATATACCAAGACAAACTCGCCTATAGTGAAACGTCAGATTTATTTCGATACATCAGATTTTTATAACATCAAGACCGCTATCGAGAATGATAAATTAGAGGCATTAGATAAATTCAATAGAGTTGACGAGGGCAATGTGCAACTCTATGTTATTCATTCTAAAGACAAGAAATTTGCTGCGTTGCAACTCTTCAAATACGAACCATTCGATTTTGTTCCACAGACAGATGTGATGGTTAGAGAGTTTTAAAATAAAATATGGTCGCGATTGCGACCATATTTTATTTTATCTGTTTCACGAATCTCTCGTACCAGTCTTCGCCGAAGCGTCTTATCATAGGACCTTTGAGGAATTTATATAATGGGATTCCTTCTTTTTCGCCTTTTCTCTTGGCAGGAACGCAGACGCTCCATTCGTGATAGTTGACATGGATGAAACCGTTTTTCTCCTCGAGTCGGATAGGGTAGAGGTGGCAGCTTATTGGTTTCCAGAAGTCGATTTTGCCTTCGAGATAAGCTTTCTCTATTGCGCATAATGCTGTTCCGTTTTCATGGAAATAAACGAAAGCACATTCCTCATCGTTGACCAATGCGGTGACAAGAGCGCCTTTTTCGTCGTAGTCATATACGTCATTATTTTCGACGACTTCAATTCCTTCGGGTCGCATATATGGTTTTATCTCTTCCAAATATTCCTCAATGAGACCAACTTCATCGGGTTCTAAAGGAGCGCCGGCATCGCCAGCAACACAACATTCACCTTTGCAACGTGCAAGATGACAACAAAAACGAGCGTTGATGAACTCGTCTGAAACTATTACATTATCTACTATTACCATGAGGGCAAAGATATAAAAAAAGACAAAAGACAAAAGGCAAAGGACAAAAGTTTTTTTAGAAGGTTTAAAGGAATTAGAGGAATAGAGGGTGGAGAGGTGTTTGGAATTTCAGGGTGTTGGGGCAGGGAATAAGGTGGACTGAGCTTGTCGAAGTCAGAATGCGGCGCTTCGACAAGCTCAGCGACCGAAAAGTTCAAAGGTCTTAAAATTGTGGAAAATAACTTTAGCCATTAGTCATTTGCCATTAGTCTTTTTTTGCGATTTTTTTAAGCTTTTTTTGAGAAAAAAATCATATCTTTGTCGCTTATTAAAAAATTAAAATAATAGGTGATATATGAAAGGCTCATATAGAGAATATAAGAATTTGAACCTTACAAACATTGCTAAAGAGGTTCGTAAGTATTGGGAAGACAACGACGTTTTCCAAAAGAGTTTAGACAATCGCAAGGACGGTCCAGCATTCGTGTTCTATGAAGGTCCACCGTCAGCAAACGGAACTCCAGGTATCCACCACGTGATGGCTCGTACTATCAAGGATATCTTCTGCCGTTATCAAACTCTCAAAGGAAAAAGAGTCTCTCGTAAAGCTGGTTGGGATACACACGGTCTCCCAGTAGAACTCGGCGTTGAAAAGAAATTAGGTATAACTAAAGAAGACATTGGAACAAAAATCAGCGTTGACGAATACAACAAGGCATGCCGTGAAGAAGTCATGAAATATAAAGACTTATGGGATGAACTTACACGTACCATGGGTTACTGGGTCAACCTCGATGATCCTTATATCACATTCACAAACGAATATATTGAGACATTATGGTATCTCTTGTCAGAGATTTACAAGAAAGGTCTCCTCTATAAAGGTTACACAATCCAACCTTATTCACCAGCAGCTGGTACAGGCTTGAGCTCACACGAACTTAATATGCCAGGTTGCTACCGCGACGTTAAAGACCTCACTTGCGTTGCTCTCTTCCGCGTTAAAGCAGAACAAAACATAATCAAAAATAATCCTTTCGGCGTTGACGTTCCTTTCAACAGCATACAAATCGCTGCATGGACAACAACACCTTGGACCTTGCCTTCAAACACAGCGTTGTGCGTTGGTAACGGCATCGACTATAACCTCGTCAAGACTGTCAACCCAGTGAGTGGCGACATCGCTTATATCGTAGTGGCTAACTCATTGATGGGCGCATTCTTCCCAAGTGAAGCTGAAAAACCTGCTTTCGAAGATTATAAAGTTGGCGACAAGAAACTTCCTTACGAAGTTCTCGGAACATGTAAAGGTAAAGACCTCGTCGGTTTGGATTATGAACAACTCATTCCTTGGGTCAACCCAGGTGAAGGCGCATTCCGCGTTATCCACGGCGACTACGTCAGCACAGAAGACGGTACTGGTATCGTTCATATCGCTCCTACATTCGGTGCAGACGACGATCGCGTAGCAAAACAAAGCGGCATACCTCCACTCCAAATGATAGACAAAGACGGCAAAGCTCAGCCAATGGTTGACAAAGCTGGTAAATTCTTCGTGATAGAAGACTTAGACCCAGAATTTGTCAAGAACTTCATGAATGTTGAAGCTTACGCTCCTTACGCAGGTCAATTCGTTAAGAATGCTTTCGATGCAACAAAGACAGAAAAAGACAAATCATTGGATGTTGACATCGTCGTTATGTTGAAAGAAGAAGGCAAACTCTTCAAGAGCGAAAAACATACTCACAACTATCCTCACTGCTGGCGTACCGACAAACCTGTTCTCTATTATCCATTAGACAGCTGGTTTATCCGCAGCACTGCATTGAAGGACAGAATGATAGAACTCAATAAAACCATCACATGGAAACCTGAAGCAACAGGTAGCGGCCGTTTCGGCAACTGGCTCGAAAACCTCGTCGACTGGAACTTGTCACGTTCACGTTACTGGGGAACTCCATTGCCAATCTGGAGAACAGAAGACGGCAGCGAAGAAGTTTGTATCGGCAGCGTAGCTGAACTCCGTCAAAGAATTGATGAGTCAGTCAAAGCTGGCTTCATGACAGAAAATCCTTACGCTTCAGAAGATTACAACAGCTTCGATTTACACAGACCTTATATAGACAATGTGATACTCGTCTCATCAGACGGTAAGAAAATGTTCCGTGAGCCAGACCTCATCGACGTTTGGTTCGACTCAGGCGCAATGCCTTACGCTCAGATACACTACATGGGCGAGAAAGAAAAACTCAATGCTGAGACATTCCCAGCTGACTTCATCGCAGAAGGCGTTGACCAAACACGTGGCTGGTTCTTTACATTGCATGCTATCGCAACAATGATTTCTGACTCTGTCTCATATAAGGCAGTTATCTCTAACGGTTTGGTTCTCGACAAGAACGGCAACAAGATGTCTAAACGTCTTGGCAACGGCGTCGATCCATTTGAAGCAATAGAAAAATACGGTGCCGACGCAGTACGTTGGTACATGATTACAAACTCACAACCTTGGGATAACCTCAAGTTTGACGCAGAAGGTGTTGACGAAGTACGTCGTAAATTCTTCGGCACATTATACAACACATACGCATTCTTCGCATTGTATGCAAACATCGACAAATTCGATTTCTCAGAAGCAGAAATACCTTACGAAGAACGCCCGGAAATCGACAGATGGATTTTATCAGAATTAAACTCATTGATTGAAGAAGTCGATAACGACTATCAAAACTACGAACCAACAAAAGCAGGTCGTGCTATAGCAGAATTCGTTGACGCACACTTGAGCAATTGGTACGTACGTCTCTCACGTCGTCGTTTCTGGAAGAGCGATGCTTCATCAGACAAGACTTCAGCATATCAAACATTATACACATGCTTGGATGTATTGGCAAAGATTTCAAGTCCAATAGCACCTTTCTTCGCAGAACGTTTGTATCAAGACTTGAACGATGCAACAGGACGCGAGGCAATGGAATCAGTACACCTCACCGACTTCCCTAAAGCAAATCCAGCTCTTATCAACAAGGATTTGGAAGAAAGAATGGAAATGGCACAGCTCGCATCTTCAATGGTATTGTCATTGAGAAAGAAAGCTAACATCCGTGTACGTCAGCCATTATCAAAGATTATGATTCCTGTCAACTCAGAAAAAGAACTCGAACAATTCAAGAAAGTCGAGCAACTCATTCTTTCTGAAGTCAATGTTAAGGAAATAGAATATCTTACAGCTGACAAGAACATCTTGGTTAAGAAAGTTAAGCCTAACCTCAGAAACTTAGGCCGTCGTTATGGCAAGTTGATAAAACCTATCACACAATTCTTTGCTGAGATTGAACAAGAAACAATCAGAACATTCGAAAACGTAGGTTATATAGATGTCACATTAGAAGGACAAGAGTTACATCTTGAACTTGATGACGCTATCATCACAACAGAAGATATTCCAGGCTGGGCAGTAGCAACACAAGACGACTCTACAGTGGCATTGGATATCACAGTGACAACAGAATTGGCAGAAGAAGGTTTGGCAAGAGAAATCGTCAACAGAATTCAAAACATGAGAAAAGACGGTGATTTCGAAGTTACAGACCACATCGTCTTGGCAATAGAAAAGAACGATGCTATTAACGGTGTTGTTGAAAAATATCAAGAATACATCTGTTCTGAGACATTGGCAGAATTGAATATGGTTGACAATCTTGGTGAAGAAATAGAAGCTATAGAACTTATAGATGATATTTCTGTTAAGTTAAAAATAAGCAAGAATTAAGAAATATTTTCTTGTGTTATTGGATAATTGTTATTAACTTTGACGTCGATAATTTAAAAAAGAATTATTATGGAAACAAACATAAATAATACATCTGACAAAGTCAGATATTCTGATGAAGAACTTGCTGAATTCAAAGAATTGCTTTTAGAAAGATTGGCAAGAGCGCGCAAAGACCTTGAAATGTTAAACGATAATATTTCAGGCAATGGTAACAATGCTAATGACACAGCTCCAACATTCAAGATTTTGGAGGAAGGTTCTAATGTGTTGTCGAAAGAAGAGAACAGTCAGTTGGCTGCTCGTCAATACAAATACATACAGAATCTTGAAAATGCATTGATTCGTATAGAAAACAAGACTTATGGTGTATGTCGTATGACAGGCAAGCTTATCCCAAAGGAGAGATTGCGTGCCGTACCACATGCAACATTAAGTGTTGAGGCAAAAATGGGACAAAAGAAATAAATGAAAAAACCTCTCATAGTAATATTTATAGTTTTGCTTCTTGATCAGATTCTGAAATTTTGGATCAAGTTGAATATGACTATAGGTGAAAGTTTCTCAGTGCTGGGAGATTGGTTTCAGATTTATTTCATAGAGAACAACGGCATGGCTTTTGGCTGGGAGTTCGGAGCGCAATTTGGTAAGTTGGCTTTGAGCGTATTCAGACTGATAGCCGTGTCGTTGTTGTTTTATTTCATATATTATCTGACAAAGAAAAAAATAAAATTCGGTCCTATATTAGGAATTTCCCTTATTACAGCAGGAGCTCTTGGCAATATAATAGACGGATTGTTCTACGGGATGATATTCAGTGAAAGTACGTTCTATCAGGTGGCCACTTTGTTTCCAGAAGGTAGCGGCTATGCCGGATTTATGCAAGGCAAAGTGGTTGATATGTTCTATTTCCCTTTGTTCACTTTCCCTGAGTGGATTCCTTTCTTGGGAGGACAGATATTCTTCAGCCCTATCTTCAATATCGCCGACAGCGCTATAACTATAGGTTTCCTATATCTTATCATTTTTCAATGGAATTTCTTGAAGAATATTGACAATTTGGATGTTCTCTCGGACAGTCAAAATGATATGGAAGAAATAAATATTCACAATAAAAACAATTGACATGAGTGAAGAAAAATACGGTCGTATAGTACAGATTATCGGCCCTGTGATTGACGTTGCCTTTGACGATGAATCACAATTACCAAATCTTTTAGATGCTCTTGAAATTGAAAAAGCAAACGGAGAAAAACTTATAACAGAAGTACAGCAAGATATTGGCGAGAACACCATGCGTACTATCGCAATGGACTCGACTGACGGATTGCGCAGAGGCATGAAAGTGCGTTGTCTTGGCTCTCCTATCTCAATGCCGACAGGCGAACAAGTTAAAGGTCGCTTGTTTAATGTTATTGGAGACGCTATCGACGGACTTAAAGATGTTGAGGCTGACAAACGTAACAGCATTCATCGTGACCCTCCTAAGTTTGAGAATCTTTCAACAAAACAAGAAGTTCTGTTCACTGGTATTAAAGTCATCGACTTGATTGAGCCATACGCAAAAGGCGGTAAGATTGGTTTGTTTGGCGGCGCTGGTGTTGGCAAGACCGTTCTTATCATGGAATTGATAAATAACATCGCTAAGTCTTATTCTGGCATGTCGGTGTTCGCTGGTGTTGGTGAACGTACTCGTGAAGGTAACGACTTGCTTAGAGAAATGCTCGAATCGGGCGTTATAAAATATGGTGACGAATTTATGAAGTCGATGGAAGAAGGCGGATGGGATCTCGATAAAATAGATTATGAAGAACTCAAGAAGTCGCAGGCTACTTTGGTGTTCGGTCAGATGAACGAACCTCCAGGAGCACGTGCCCGCGTCGCTCTCAGCGGCCTTACAATGGCAGAATATTTCCGTGACGGCGACGGCGAGACTGCTGGCCGTGATATTTTGTTCTTTATCGACAATATCTTCCGTTTCACTCAGGCTGGCTCGGAAGTGTCTGCTTTGCTCGGACGTATGCCTTCTGCCGTAGGTTATCAGCCTACATTGGCATCAGAAATGGGTCTTATGCAAGAGAGAATCACTTCAACAAAAAACGGCTCCATCACATCAGTACAGGCTGTTTATGTGCCAGCTGATGACTTGACTGACCCTGCTCCTGCAACGACATTCGCTCACTTGGACGCAACGACAGTTCTTAGCCGTAAGATTTCTGAATTGGGTATCTATCCTGCCGTTGACCCTCTCGAATCAACATCAAGAATATTGTCAGCTAATATCGTTGGAGAAGAACATTACAACACTGCTCAACGTGTTAAAAACATACTGCAACGTTATAATGAATTACAAGATATTATCGCTATCTTAGGTATGGACGAATTGTCGGAAGAAGATAAGCTCGTCGTTAACCGCGCTCGTCGTGTGCAGCGTTTCTTGTCGCAGCCTTTCCATGTGGCTGAGCAATTCACAGGCATGAAAGGTACTTTCGTAAGCATAGAAGACACTATCAAAGGTTTCAATATGATTATGGACGGCGAAGTTGACCAATATCCAGAAGCTGCTTTCATGATGGTGGGAACTATTGAAGAGGCGATAGAAAAAGGTAAGAAGATGATTAGTGAGAGTTAGGAGTTAGGAATGAAATTAGAAATCATAACACCGGAAAAACAAATCTTCAATGGCGAAGTCGATTTGGTGCAGCTGCCAGGCAGCGATGGCTTGTTTGAAATATTAAATAACCACGCACCAATGATAGCGGCATTGGGAAAAGGTAAAGTTAAAATTGGTAATAATAACAAATTTGAATTTATAGAAATAAACGGAGGCGTAGTAGAAGTGTTGAATAATAGAATACTTGTGCTTGCTGAATAATTAAGTCAATAAGTCAATAAGTCTATGAGTCTATGAGCTAATATTGACTTATTGACTTATAGACTCATAGACTCATAGACTCCAAAATGAACACTGTCTGGATTGTAATGCCCATTTTGATTGTTTTGATGTTCTTGTTGGGCACTGATTTAAACAAGAAATCTTTTACTGATGTAGCACGTAATCCGCGTGCTGTTTTGATTGGAATGATAGGACAGATAATAATTCTTCCTGTCATAGCTTTTGTCTTGGCATGGGCATTGAAATTACCTCCTGTGTATTTTATGGGAATTGTATTGGTGGCATGTTGCCCTGGCGGCAGCTCGTCTAACGTGTTCTCTATGTTGGCAAAAGGCGATGTCGCATTGTCAGTTACATTGACAGCGATAAGCAGCATAATAACATTATTCACTATTCCTGTCATAATGGAATTTGTGGCACGTTTCGTTTCAGAACATAGTGGAGTGGAGGTAAATCTTCCATTCGGAAAACTTATAGTGCAGAATATTGTGCTTCTTTTCGTGCCTCTCATTATAGGAATTTTGTTCCGACATTGGTTGCCAGAACCTGCTGCTAAAGTAAATAAGGTTTTGAGCAAACTTGCTTTCCCTGCACTGATGACATTGGCTGCTGTATTCTTTTTGCAATACACTCAAGAGATTAAGGAAAACTTCGCAGTACTCGGCGTGACTGTCGCCTTGTTGATATTATCAGCGATGCTGTGTAGTTCAATGCTTTCAAGAATCACTAAATCGAGCGTGGCTGTAAGAAGAACAATAATAATTGAAGTCGGGATGCAAAACGCAGCGCAAGCAATAGCTATAGCAAGCTCTCCTTTTATCTTCAACAGCGGAGAGATGGCGTTGCCGGCAATCATTTATGCTTTGCTTATGAATGTGATTCTCCTTACTTATGTGGGAGTTATAAAATTAAAAAATGACAATTGATTTCAATTGTCATTTTTTAAGGTCATTTCTTGTATATCACATTTAAAACCACATCTCCTACCATTCCTAATGTCTTAGGGTCGATTTGTTCTATATTGTCTTTTATTGTATGCCAATAAGGATAGAATGAGCTGTTTTCATTGTCTTCCAAATGGATAAGGTCAATCATTGGTATATTGGCAGCCGTGTTGACATAGATATGGTCATCGTTGATAGGATGTCCTATTTCGTTGATGAAATAATCTGAATAACCCAATTCGCGAGCTATTCTCCATATATCGTTACTTAATGACGGAGCGAATTGTTGTGAATAATATTCTTTAGGGAATCTTGGATTTGACGCTCCGACCATGTCTAATAATATTCCGAAATAAGCTTTGTAATTATAGACATGAGGATTTTTTGACCAATATTGAGAACCCAAAGCCCAGTCGTGATTGGTCATTAAATTAAGATATTGAGGAGCGCCGTAGTCTTCCAAATCGAATAAAATGATGTCGATGCCAGTGTTGATAGGGTTTTCGTTCAATATTCTTGCTGTTTCCATCAAGACTCCAACACCGCTTGCTCCGTCGTTAGCTCCGTCGATAGGAGTGTTCCATTTGGTTCTGTCGGGGTCGTGGTCGGCGAAAGGACGTGAATCCCAATGGGCTGCGAGCAATATTCTTTTCTTTGCCTCAGGATTGAAAGAAGCTATGATATTTTTTCCGTCGATGCTTTTGCCGTTATAAAGTCTTGTCCTGAATTCTTGTACAAAAACGGTGTCAGCTTTATCGTTGAAGAAGTCGATGAACCATTCGGCGCATTGAGCATGAGCCTCGCTGCCTGGCACACGCGGACCAAAAGCCAATTGCTCGGCTACATAATTATACGCAGAATCAGCATTGAAGTTTGGAACTACTATTTCCTTTTTCTGAGGAGTAGCTTGTGCCGCAGGTTTAGAATTTTGTTTATTATCGCAAGATGTTATTGATAAAGTTATCAATGATATTAAAAGGAGTTTTTTGAGCATATTGATTAATTTAATGAATTATTATAAAAATCGTATTTGCAAAACGAGATCAAAATAATATTTATCGTCAATCTTATATATTTGACCCATTTGGTATCGTTCGTTTTTTGGAGTTTCAAATTTTGTATTGTTAAACAAATAATCTTCTAACATGTTTCTGTCATATATGTGGAAACATACTATATCACCATCTTTTTTAACAACGATGTATCCTCCGTTTGCATCGTATTTGCCGTTCCAAGGTGTTGCTGGTAGCATTCCTAATGCAGAGCAAACCATTAACGATTTCATTTTATAACCGTAGAAATCGTGTCCATCTGACAAATCATATTCAAAAGGATTTACCTTGGATATTCTTTTTACAGCATTTGCTATTTTCATGTTTCTATTAAGATAGCTATCAAGCATCATCCATGAAATAATTTCAGGTAAAGAACTATCAATTAATCTTAAATTGTTTCTAAAAATAGTGTTTTTTATTTCAGAAAATTTCAACGATAATCCATTGGAATATATCTTGTTCACTCTATCTTGAATTTTTCTGTTGCCGTTGATAGAGTTTATTTCGTTAATAATATCATCGTTTATTATTTTACCAATTAACTCATAAGTAAAGATAGTCGGTTTTGAAGCATTTAACAATGTTGGATTGGAATCAGCATCCGATTTAATACTAAAACCTAATTGAGGTTTTAGACCAGTATGATAGTCGTGAATTACAATATGAATATCTGCTTTGTCTTTTGACTTAGCCTTTATTTTTTCACAATGAATTTTATTTAAAAAACCTTCTAAGACAGGTATTTCAAAAGCTGCTTTTCTATCATGTTTGTCAACAATATGTAAAAACAACTCTTTTGATTTCTCCAAAAATTCCGTTACATTTATTCTTGCGATTTCATTATCGTTTTCTGTAACAACTACAATATCCTTATCTATCAAATATTCAAGGTGACGATCAAGTTCATCACGTAAAATATTAAGTACTGGATAGAAACTTTCTAATCTATTCAACAGTCCATCTCCAGAATAAACCTTTCCTTCTCCAAGTAGTTTGAATAGGACATATAGTTCACTCCATTCTCCTTTATTTCCTTTAAGCATCATAATC
The DNA here is from genome assembly GCA_045631805.1 of Bacteroidales bacterium. Lineage (GTDB taxonomy): Bacteria > Bacteroidota > Bacteroidia > Bacteroidales > F082 > Limimorpha. The sequence goes on from JAZQVL010000031.1 coordinate 13,092, forward strand.
CTTAGTTTTTGATAAGTTTATTCTATCTATAATTTCCTTTGCAGTAGCCTGAATTGCTGGAACTGCAACTGAATTACCGAACTGTTTATACGCCGAAGCATCAGCAACTCCTATTATAAAATCATCCGGATAACCTTGCAACCTCGCCCATTCTCGAGGCGTCATTCTACGAAGTCCTTCCCTATTTACTTCTCCTTTAATACGTGTCACTGGAGTAAAATCTGTCAAACGATGGTCAAGAACAAGATTACGTTCTCTACCCATACCACCTACAACAATAGCGTTTGCAACTTCATTATCATAAATTATCTCATAACCAAACCCATTACCTTTTGCAGCATGACGTTCTTTATGTGCGACTAACGTTTTTATATATTGCGTTGACAAATAATACTTTGCAGAAACTACGTTTTCTTCTTTTACATCTGCAAAAGTCTTTGTTGTATCTGTTGGTGTTGGATATGTAAATTCACTTACATTTTGGTCTTTTCTAAATCCTACTATATAAACCCTCTCCCTATGCTGAGGAACTCCAAAATTCATTGCATTTACAATCTGTGGATCTGGAACATAATAATCCAAATCTTCTCTTAAAACTTTTAATATAGTTTGTATAGTTCTCCCTTTGTCATGAATCAATAAACCTTTAACATTTTCCAAAAAGAATGCCTTTGGACGTTTTCTTCTTAATATTTCAGCAACATCAAAAAATAGCGTACCTCTTGTCTCTTCAAACCCCAACCGCTTTCCTGCCAAAGAAAATGCTTGACATGGGAAACCTGCACATAAAACATCAAAATTATCTGGTATATAAGATTTTACACTCTCTTTTGTTATATCTCCAAATGGAACTTCTCCATAATTTAAAAGATATGTTTTTTGAGCTTGAGAATCCCACTCTGAAGAAAAAACACATTTTCCGCCTAAGTTTTGCATAGCCATTCTAAAGCCACCAATACCAGCAAATAAATCTATAAAAGTAAACTTAGGATGCTCAACTGGTAAAAAAGGTACAGATAAATATTCATCAAACAATGTATAGAAAACATCTGGTTCTGAGACACAAGATTTCATTTCATTGTCAATATCATAATCATATATATCCTTGATCAAATTTTTAGCTTGCTTCTCATAATTTTTAGAATATCCACATCCATAATTATGAATATAATGAGACACAATTGACTTTTGTTCTTCTAATGTAACCTCATACTTCACAGAATCATTTCCCCCATTTTTTAACAATTTATTCATTTTGGTTTTTGTATTTTCATTCATAAATTTCAAAATCTCATTCAATCACTTATACGGAATCACAAATATAGTTATTTTATAAAAACCATTAATATCGGTCTCTACTTTTCTACATTCCGACACTTGGATTTTGAATCTCACCGCCACCTGTCTGTGCTTTTCTTTCTAATTCCATCTTGCCGAAACGGAAGACGAGTCCAGCGCTAATAGAACGGCTGTTGAACTTAAACGAACTGTATGAGATATAATATGGATTCGTTGTGTTGTTGTCCCATTTGTTCCAGTTGAAAATATCGTTGACATTGATGTGTACAGACATCTTTCTGTCGAAGAAATCGGCGCGTAATCCGCAGTTGACGGAATAGTTGGCGAGTTTCTCGGCATATAGCGACTTCTGTGGAGAACGATAATTTCCTGAAGCATGTATCTCTAATTTGTTCCATAACTTAGCCCATAAATTCAGACGCATGCTATATACAACAGAATTGCTCTTGATAAGTTCATCGTTGATTTTAGTCTCGAAATAATAGTCGTACACATTAGCATATAAACGCATGTTGAACATGCCTGTAGGACGATATGTGACATTGGCTTCCAGACCTTTCCTTGATGACTCACCGACGTTTACAGGATATGAATAATTGACATATCTTCCGAAGAAATCGTCGTACATTACGTCGCTGATGTTATCCACTGTATTTTTGGAATCTCTGTAATATGCTGTCAATCCGACAGAACCGAATTTGTTCCAATATTTTGTCCAGCCTCCTTCAATTGATGTAGTATATGTCGGGAGAAGTTCAGGATTGCCTGTCGAGAATGATTCTGTCGAATAAAACTTATAATCTGTGAGGTTTCTTGCACTTGGAGGAGCGATACGTCTTGAATAGCTCAAGTTAAAATTGTGCATAGATTTGGTTCTGTATGAGAGATGTATTGACGGACGCCAGTTGAGATAGTCTTTGGTTGTATTGCTTGTAGTGTATCCGTCGATGTTGCACCATAATTTTTCATATTCCATTCTGATGCCAGGTTTCAAGACGAAGTTGCCCCATTTCTGTTGAAGCGTGAAATATACGTCATATTCGTTGGAACCTACTTCTCTGTCGAAACTTCTCATAATATCTTTGACATAAACATCGTTGGCAAGAGTGTCATAATCGATGTAATAAGTGTCCGGACTATATTCGTAAGATGTACCAATACCAATCTCACCGTTTTCAGAATAAGGAAGCGAATAGTCGAGGTTGACTCCGTATCCGAAGTCGCGGTAGTTTGACAATTCTCTATAATCGACATTCATCCATGTTTGTGTCTCATAGATTCTTCTTTGGTAGTCATTGTCGCTTCCGTCGGCTATGTTACCTGTCATTCTAAGGCTGATGTTATGGCCTTCGTTGTTAAACTTATGGAGATATTGTAATCCGCCGTGGAAGAAGTTACCATGACCTGACGACTCTCCGTAGGTTTGATAATGATACATTCCTGAGTCTTGCATATATTCATGGCGGAATGTCTCGTTGAAGCTCTCGCTTCTTGATGCGTTAGGCCATCCGCCTACCCAAACGGAGATAGAGTTCATAGTATCGATGTTATAGTCGAAGTTGATATTAAAGCCGCCGCCGTAATTGTTAGAGAAAGAATCACCGTTGTAATAAGTGTGGTTTGTAGTGTCTAATCCTGTGTGGTCGGCATTGTCGGTGAAGGATGTGCTGTAGCCGTTAGTGATGTTTTTCCATTGTGAATAAGAACCGTTAACGAAGAGGTTGAGCGACATTTTCTCATTAGCCCATACGTATGAAGCCCAAGGAGAGACGTTTGGAGATGAAGAAGCTCTTAATCCGAAACTGAGGAATTGGTTTTTCTTGATTTTGGAATTGGTGACGATGTTGATGATGCCGCCGTCGCTGTTCGATGAATAACGCGCTGAAGGATTCGTTATCACCTCAATTCTCTCGAGCGCGTTTGCTGGCATCTGCTGTAAATATGTCTTCAGATTCTCTTCGTTTAAGTTTGAAGGCTGACCGTTGATCCAAATCTCTACCGACGAAACGCCGCGTAATGAAACATTGCCTTCAACGTCAACTTCTACGCCAGGAGCGTTCTGCAACGCATCAGAAACGGTGCCGGTCTGTACGCTCGGGTCTTCACTTACGTTATACAATGTCTTCTCACCCTCGCTGCTAAATAACGGACGTTTCTCAACAATGACAATCTCGTCTAATCTTGTGCTTCCCGATTTCATCTTGATGACCCCCATATCAATGTCGGAAGTTACATCAATAATGGTTCTTATTGATTCATAGCCTATTGAAGAAACTAAAAAAATATATTTTCCATCTGGAATATGCTCGGCCTTGAAATATCCGTTCTCATTTGATGATGTGCCAGAGACAAAAACGGAATCGACGGCACGCATCAAACCTACATTGACAAACGGAAGTTTCTCGTTGTTGAGACTGTCAACCAAAACACCGCTGACATAATTCTGTGAGAATAAATTAATATTTAAAAATATCAATGAAAATATAAGTAATAACTTCTTCATGGCTGTTTGCTTTTAATTATAAAAAACACTTTTTTCAATCCCCAAATTTAAAGCAATTTTTGTTCCGTTTTAGCCTTTATATTTTATTTTTTTTAAGACAAAAAGTACATCCGTCCCCAACATCCGTCATTCAACATCCGAATAATTGCCGCTGATTGTGATTTTATGTTTTCCTTCGCTATCGTTGATGTCTCCCGACATTGTTTTTGTATTAACCTTTGTCTCGACGATTCGTTTCGCATATTTCTCCAACAAATCATTCTCTATATCGCCATATAAAAGCCTGATGTCGTAGCTGAAACTCATCTCTTCAGTGAGATTTAATTTTATGTCGGAATAGTTCATTTGTATGTTCATCGACTGTAGTTCCTGACTTATCTTATTGACATTCACGTCGCCGTAATTCAAGCTGATGTCGGCAATCTTTACAATATTGTCAATGTCAATATCAGAATAATTGAGTGTGCAGCTTAAAAAGTTGACGCTATTGAGATTGGCACTTCCATAATTCATTTTTATCATGGCGTTATTAACATTTTCGATGTTGATTTCTCCATAGTTGATATAAGCTGATATTTGATTGGCGTTTTTAATGTCTGTATCACCATAAAGTATGTTTATCTCTGCTGAGGAAATAATGTTGTCGATGGAGAAATCGCCATATTTCATATCGATATATAAGTTATTGATAGCCTTATCCATAATCACATCGCCATAAATATTATAAATGCTGACGAACACATCTTGAGGAATCATCACGTGATAAATGATATGATAGCTGACGTTCTTTAAGCTATGCTTGTTTATGATAGTCTTTGCCGTCATCTTTTTCTTGTTTTTGTCGATATTGAAATCGACGTCGATGGCGTAAAGCATGTTTTCGGCTGTTTCCTGTTTGTTGGCGTTGGTGATTATCTCGATATGGAAGCCAGCATAATTCTCGTTCCATGATGAAATTTTGTAATCGCTGTATTTTCCTATTAAAGCGATAGTATAAGCATCCTCTATCTCAAAATTGGCGTCTATGGTTCTCTTTTTGGAATATTTGTAAGAAGCGAAGTTGTCATTGTTCCAGTCTTCTCCAAAGGTGAACAAAGTTGTGATGCAGAAAATTAAAGTCAAGATTTTTGCTTTCATGATTATTTCTCCTCTTTTTTGATTTTTCTATATATAATGTTTAATGATTCCAATTGGTTGTTATATATCTGCGATGTTATAGCGAGCTGTTTTTCTTCGGGCAGCGGAGCTATCTCGGCGAAAATTTCGGAGGTGAAAGTGAGATTCTCTATCACTTTGTTTATCTCCATCTTTGTTGAATCATCAACGTTGTCCAATACGTTCTCTAACAATAATACGGCTTCATCCACTTGTTGTTCATATATTTTTCTCATCTCAACAACTTTGTTGTTTTCCTGATACAACTGAGGCTTTATCATCTCTTGGTTTTTGAACATGAAGGCTATTATCAAGATAGCGGCCGCCGCTGACGGAATGCCGAAACAGAGACGTTTTATGTTGTTCTTTCTTCTTATCTGCGACTGAAGCTTCATCGCGAAACGAGCCTGATGTCCGTCTGATAGATTGCTCTCTAATTTGTTTTTGTTATCTTTTATTAAATCTTCTATATTCATATCTTTAACTTATTGACTTATAGACTTATAGACTTATAGACTTTCTCAATTTTTCCAAAGCTCTCACATACTGCGACCTTACTGTCGAAGTTTTTATATTCATTATTTCAGCAATATCGACAAAATCGAGTTCGTCGAGGAGATGCAGTTTTAGAACCATTTTGTAGCCGTTGGGAAGAAGTTCTATTTTCTCGATAATCTTTTCTATTGGGTAAGTCTCTTCTTCCATGTCTTCAGGCATCGTTTCTGTTTCGTTTTCTATCTCCTTGAAAAAAGGCTCTTTGCAGTGTTTACGATACCAGTCGATGCTTTTGTTGACAGCTATCTTTTTTACGAAAGCGATGAAGTCTTTCTGTGTTCCAAGAAATTTGTCGATAAAGTCGAAAGCTTTAAGGATGGAATCTTGCGTTATCTCTTCAGCGTCGAAGTCGTTCATGACGATATGAAGGCAAGCGTTATAGACAGGTTGAGCGCAGATGTTGTATAACTTCAACATCGCCTGCGGATTCTGTCTCTTACATTCTTTCAGCAAATCTTCAAATTTCGACATCTTCTTGTTTTTTTCAATTTTTAAACGATGATAAAAAAGATTTGCTGCATATTATTAGAAAAAAATCCGTCTCCAACCTCCGCCTCTGTTACTCCTTTGCAAATAGAGCGGCTTTGTTGAGCAGATTGTTGAACTCCAAAGATGTCTTGAATTCTTCCAAGGCCCATTCGATGAGATGGTCGGAATATAGCATTCCTTCCGGAAGTTTTTGGACGAGATTATATTGTTTGAGACGTAATAAAGTGTCGTGTTTGTGATGAGGCGGAAAATCTTTAGGATTCTTGGTCAGGCTGTTAGATGTGTCTAAGGTGAAATTGGCAGCTTTTTTAATCGCTTCTTCGAAGGCATCGCCGTCGTAGCAGATGTCTTCCCTTATGCTTTTGAGAGTGTTTTTGTCAGGATTCCATAGTCCGGTGAACAAGCCGTTGCAGCCAATATATTCAGCCTCATCGCCTTCAAAATGAAGATAATATCCTGCGAGGCCTGATTTTTTCCCGTTAGGGCAGACGTAAATTCCCATGTGTGTTTTGTAAGGACGTTTGTCGGGAGAGAAACGAATGTCGCGATATATTCTATAAGTGCAGTCGTTGACACTGAGGTTCTTTATAGACGAATCGAATTTAGAAATGCCGCTGATGAGCATTTCTGCCATAGCGTAGATTTTGTTCTGCGCTTTCTGATATAAATCCTTATTTTCTTGAAACCAAGGGCGATTGTTATTTACCAAAACGCCATTGAGAAAAGTCATAACGTCCTTCATAAAATATCTTTTTGTTGTTATAATGTTTCAAAGTTAAGAGTAACTTTCTTTCCTATTGTAAGATTTGCTTTTCTTCCTAATATCAAGGCTCTGTTGTCGTCGATATGTCCTGCTGGGAAGTTAAAGCATACAGGTATGTTTTTATCTTTCACTTTTTCCAATATTATCTCTTCTGCGTTCATGCCAAAAGGTATGCTGTTATCGTGCATTTTTGTCAGGCCGCCAACGATGAGGCCTTTGATATTGTCGAGTTTACCTGCGCGTACAAGTGCCGTCATCATTCTGTCGATATGATAGAGATATTCGTCTAAGTCTTCAAGGAAAAGAATCTTGCCGTCGGTGTCAGGGAAAATATCAGAACCGAGCAGGCTATAAAGAACAGAGATGTTGCCTCCTGTCAATTCAGCTTCGGCAGTTCCATATATATTAATAGGTGTAGAATCTATTTCATAAGATATTTTTGCACCTTTTAAAAAATTGAAAAGCGAGTCGAGAGCAGCCTGTGAGTTGTCAGCATAATTGATAGGCATAGTGGCATGAATGCTCTCGCAGCCGAGACTTTGTAACTTGGCATGAAGAACAGTGACATCGCTGTAGCCTACAATCCATTTCGGTTTTTTAAGAAATTTGTCGAAATTAAGTTTGTCGATAATGCGGACAGTGCCGTAACCACCTCTTGTACAGAAAATAGCATCGATGTCGTCGTTGTCGAGATATTCTTGGATCAGAGACGCACGAACATCATCATCACCGGCAAATTGGTTGTAAGAATCGAAAAGGCGCTCGTCATAGACAAGCTCAAATCCTCTGTTTTTTATATAATCAATGGCGAAAGACATCTCTTCTTCAGTGACTTTCCTCGCCGGCGCTACTAATGATATTTTCATTTTGTATGATATGAATTTAACATATTGCAAAGATAAAATTTTTTTTGAGAGAGTTGAGAGGAATTAGAGGGTCTGCGCTTTACACGAATCTCACGTAAAGACGTATGGACGTATGGCTCATTAAACACTTGCGTTTGGATATAAACCACAGATTGCACAGATTTTTCATTAAATTCCTTAGTTCCTTACCATCACGATTCTATTATATCCAATGTTTCTTTAATCGTTTTAAGATATGCTTCTTCCACTGGTGACAAGGTGTTGACTTGATATTTTCTATATTCTGCGATTGCCTTTTCAACGGCCTTGTCGTTACTCATAGTCCCGGCGCTTGACAGGACCTTACGATCTCCTGTCTTCAAAAGATTATCTAACATCCTGATATAATCCTTCATATACATCGGCTTATGTTCCATCGCATTTATCTCCGCCAAATCGAAATAGCCTGAAACCAGATTCTTCAATGCTATCAGGTTTGAAGTCAACGCTTGTGGCATATAGGTCAAGGACCTGACGGAATATCACTTTTTCCGACGCTCGTATGTCACGAATGCGATCTACGAGTTCTCGCCAATAGCTGCCGCCATGATTTCCTTTCAGACGTTCGTCGTCCATGACAAAGCCTTTTATCATGTATTCCTTCAGACGTTGCGTAGCCCAAATGCGGAATTGTGTACCTCTTATTGATTTCACTCTATAACCAACCGATATAATTACATCTAAATTATAGTAATCAACTTTGTAAGTTTTGCCGTCTGCCGCAGTTGTTGCAAATTTTGCAACAACTGAATCATTCCTAAGTTCTCCTTCAACAAAAATATTTTTGATGTGTCTTGAAATTGTTGATTTATCTCTCTGAAACAATTCAGACATTTGATCTATTGACAGCCATACCGTCTCATCTTGAAGATTGACATTGATCTTAGTAGCACCATCTTCCGACTGGTAGATGATGACATCTCCATTGCTTTTTACATTATTTTCCATAAACTTGTATTTTTTGTTCTCTCTTGCAAATTTATAGCAAACAAAATGAAACGTCAAGGCTTTTACACGGAAATTTTGTCCATCATTGTTATTTTTTACGATTTTTTAGAAATTTTAAGATTTATTGTTAATTTTTATTAAGAACTTTCCTTTTCAAGCCACAAGCCCTCTTGCGCTTTACACGAATCTCACGTAAAGACAATACGGACGTATGGCTCATTAAACACTTGCGTTTGGATATAAACCACAGATTGCACAGATATACACAGATTGAATTCCTCAGTTCCTCAGTTTCATAAACATTAAAAATGGCATAAAAAAAGACCACGAAGCGGTCTTTATATAATTTAGCTCAATTTCCCTGAGTATAGGTCATGGATATGAAATTCAAGGTCATTACCCCACACCACATTCCCATCTACCAACTTTCCTTTTCTAAAATTAACAGGATTCAGGTATTTGTTGTATTGCGGATGCGGATGTACTCTGATGAACTCTCCGACATTGATATTTCTTTCAGTATTGTCGTTAAAAACGACATCTATTGTAATATTATCATTACATGTTACCTTTACGATATAAATTAGAGTTTCCATAGTACTAAAGTTTTTTTCTAACGACTGTTTTTCTAATAGTTTTTCTCAACACAAAGAAATTAATCCATTTCTTAACAATATTAGAAGCATATTTCTCAACAAATTGACATGCTGTCTTTGCATCTTTTTCTGATAATGGAGGCATCATGCCACGGCGTTGTCTTATCTCTTTCACCTCTCCATTTTCCATTATGATCTCAAATATAGTTTCACAACCAGATTTAATCACATGAACGTGTATAGGCTCATGTTCATTTGAATAAAACTTAAAGATCAAACCAAAATATTCAAATATTGTTGGCATATTTTAACAATATATTTATGCAAAAATACGAAAACATTCTATAATTCATTGAGCAAATCCTCTGCATTCATAAGTTCACGACCATAAAGGCGTGCCTCTTTTATCTCTAAAAGACCCTCTCGAATTGCATATAGGATTTCTTGTTTCTCGATGTACTCTATTTCTTTCATAATATGGTTTTGTAATTTGCTTTTGCAAATGCCATTATGCGGCATCATGTTGAAATTAAAAGTCTTCATAATAATTTGGATTTAAAATTCTCTCTGCAAAGATACTATGCAAAAAAGCAAATGTCAAGAAGAAAATTCCTAAAAATAATTAACTCTTTCTGGAAATTATTAAGATTTACTGTTAATGTTTTTTAACTAAGGCTATTGGCTGTTGTCTTTTGAACCAACTCATAGACTCATAGACTCATAGACTCATAGTCTCATAGACTCATAGACTTATAGACTCGGTGACTCGGTGACTTCATTATCAAACCACAGATTGCACAGATTACACAGATTTTTCATTAAGACGGAATAAATCTGTTAAAAAAAATTAAGATTTCCCTTACAAAATTTTAATTTTTTTTCTTATATTTGCGACCGTTTTTTTTATATTGAGGAAAGTGTAGATGTTTAGTATTCTGAGATATAGCAAAAACATTAGCAAATACTGATAAAACGATAATTTAAATAAGGAAAAAATAAAACAGAAATTAATAAAACTAAATGCTTATGAGAAGAAAATTTACTTTTTTAGTAATGCTCTTGACCCTTTTATGTGGGGTGAAATTTAGTGCAAACGCACAGGAAGGACAGTATCGTATTAAGTCTAATTCTACAGGCAAATACCTTACTATCTTTGATTACACCAATTGTAATAACTCTGGTGCTCATGGTGGTGTAGGTGTGGCGGACTACATGGAAGACAACGATCAGATATTTACTTTCGAAGTTAATAGTAGTGGCTATTATGTAAAATCAGCTGATGGTTACTATATCAAGTGCTACGATTGGAATGTTGACGCATATTCAACCACAAGTCCAATATTTAATGCAACAACTTTGCTTGGATTTAATTTTAATGGAGAAACATTCACGTTAAGGAAACTTGGCAGTAGCAAATATTTTAAAGTAGAAAATAATTATGTATTCTGCGATTGCGACGGTACCAACGGAACAATTGAAAATTGGGTTCTTGAACCAGTTGTTACTGAAGATGATGTAATTCCTGGCGCTCCAACAGATCTTACTGCTACAGAAGTAACTCATAATTCCGTAACATTATCATGGACAGCTGGAACTGATGCTCTCAAATATAATGTTTATAGAGATGGTTCTCTTCTTGCTGAAAATATTGGAACAACCACTTACAAAGACGAAACCGTACAACCTTTAACAACTTATAACTATACTGTTGAAAGCATTCGTTTCTCAAACGTATCAAGCACTCATTCTAATGAAGTTTCCGTTACAACATTGGAAATGCCAGCAATACAAGATATTATTGTTGGTGATGGTTTGGGAACAAGTAAGTTTGTACCAGTTTATACTTACTATAACTATTCATATTCTCAACAAATATTCACAAAATCTCAACTCGGCTTTGAGGCTGGTAATATTTCAAAAATTGCATTCTTCAAAACTAATAGTGGATATAATCATAATAGGAAACTCAAAATCTATATGGTAAATACCGACAAAGAATCTTTTAGCGGTACTGCTGATTGGGTTGTTGTTGCAGAATCTGATTTAGTTTATGATTCAGGAGAAAGTGGTTATACTTTTTCAGCTAATAATGACTGGTGTGAAATAGAACTCGACAATGTATTTGAATATCAAGGTGATAATATTTTAATATACATTCAAGATAATACGGGTAGTTATAAAACTGCACCAACATTCAAAACTAATGATGCTACAGGTTCTGCAATAATGGTTTATAGCGATGGCCAGTTATTGCAAGACAATAATCTTCCTAAAACAAGTGGAACCGCAAATGGCAATACAATCTATCCACGTACAGACACAAACAACCAAATCAAATTCACTGTTGAATTTAAGCCTCAAGTCCCTACTGTTAACGTAAATACAGAAAACATCGCTTTTGAAACTCCTATCAGAGGTGGCAGTTACTGGACAGAAAGAGCTGGCGTACAACCAATAGAAGTTGTAATCACTCCTAAAGGCGGTGCAGAAGTAACAAATATCGAATTGGTTGACAATTCTTTCTTCTCAATTCCTGCAGACATCGACCTTACTGCTAATCCTATTACATTCAATGTATCTACAGGCGTATCAAATGAAGCAGGAAATAAAACAGCAACTCTCAGAATAACTCATACAGCAGAAGGTGAAACAATAGATATCCCTGTAACAGCGAATGTCTATATGGCTGCTCAAGGTGATGCTATCGAAAATCCTTTTGTAGTTGAATTTACAGAAAACTCTTATTCAAACACTGTAGATTTCGCAACTTTATATGATGACTACACAATCTATGGTGAAGCTGGTCCTACTTGGCAAGAAGGTAATAATCCTGATGCTGTATATAAATTCACTTTAACAGAAAATGCTCTTGTTAATGCTACTGTAACTACTGGCTCTTGGATGGCTGTCTATAATGAAAATTTCAGTGAACAAGGCGGCCCTAAAGCTGACAATCATATTTGCACAGGTCTCACTAATGCATTTTTACCAGCTGGAACTTATTATATTGTTATAGCTGTTAATAATTCATTCGATTTCACAATTACAAAAACTACTGTTCCTGCTCCTGTCGTTTCTTATTCAAATCCAGATAATGGTGCACTTAACCAAAACAATCCTATGTTAGAATGGAGCATGGATTATGCTGATGAATATCAAGTTTTGTTTGGTACAACAAATCCTCCAACAGATGTAGTAGTTGACTGGACATCTGAACTTGCTACATCTTATCAAACTGAAAACTTACAAAACAATACTCAATACTTCTGGCAAGTTAATGCAAAAAATGAAGCTGGTACAACAAACGGCGAAGTTTATTCTTTCGTAACATTATTGAATGCTCCTACAGAAGTTGCTGCAACTGCTGTAAACCTCTATCCTAATGAAACTACAACAATCTCATGGACTGCTGCAGAAGGCGCAACAGAGTATAATGTTTACGTAAATGGAGCAAAAGTTGGTGTTACAACAGAAACATCATACGAATTGTCTGGACTCGAATATAATATGACAGGCTACAATGTTACTGTAAGCGCAACACACGAATATGGTGAATCATTGCAAAGCAATGCTGTTGTGGTTAAAGTAGCTGGTGAGTTCCCACTCGTAGTAAGCGTTAAAGACGCTAACGGCAATCCTATTGAAGGTGCTACTGTTACTATCGATATGACAAAAGCATACGATGAGTTCAAAAACCAAGTTGCAGCTGTTGAAGCTATGACAACAAATGCAGAAGGTACTGCTACTGTAACTTTACCTGTACTCGGCAAATATACTGGCGAAAGTTATGGTAATGGTGTTTGGACTCCTGAGTATAAGATTAATGTATCAAAGTCTCCTTACTATGAATCGTCTTCATCAATAACAAATACTTCAAACGGCACACCATACACATCATCACACACCTTATATTTACCTACAATATCAGGGATATCATTTGAAGAGCAAGTAGTAACAGTTGGTTCAGATATCGTCTTGACATGGAATAATTACGGTGTTGAAGAGGCAACTGCTTATAATGTCTATAAAAAGACTTATGGTGGCGTTGAGACTTTAGTTGGAACAGTTACAACTAATGGAGTAGCAATAGAAACAACAGAAGAAACACATGACAATATAGGTTCAAAATATGGTGTTTCTGCTGTATTCGGTGATATTGAAACAAGCATAACGTATACATCATCTTACGTTTATGTTCTTGGCAATGGTTCATTCTATGGTTATGTAACTGATGGAACAAATCCAATTTCAGGTCTTACATTTGAATTGTCAGGAACTAATGCGATTGGCGAGGATGTTGTTATATTAACAACAAATGCAGAAGGTTATTTCGAAGGTGAAATATTAGAAGGCAACAACTATACATTAAGCATTTCACATTACGATTATGAAGAAGAAGTTGTTATGCCAGGTATCGTAATTGATTATTCAACACCTAATGACCTTGGAACAATTGAATTGACAGCTAAACCATCTGCAGAAGGCATTACTGTAACAGCTACAGACAATGGCGAATATGCTAATGTAACATGGACTGGCAGCTATGAAAAATACAATGTCTATAGAAGAAATATTGAAAACCCACAAGACGTTGAACTCTTAGGTGAAGCTACAACAGCTGAATACGCAGACAATGAATGGGCTGGGTTAAAAGATGGCACATACCAATATGGTGTTTCAGCTATTATCGTTGGCGAAGGTGCTTATGGCAATGTTATTGAAGAAGGATTTGAGCATGACGGAAATTGGCCTGATGGCTGGACTAGTGCTAGCTTCTGGTCAATGAGTGGAACTAGACATTCAGGTTCTTATGCACTAGGTTCGCCATATGCTGGTAGTATGGTAATGGGTACAACATATAAAATAGCTATGCCAAACAAAATTAATACTACAAATGCAAAGTTATCATTCTACTATTTAAATAGATGGTATCAAAATTATCCTTCTGATTTATATGTTTACTATTCTGAAAATCCAGATGGTCCATGGGAAAATGTTCTCTTCAATACATCATCAACTCATACTCAATGGACTTACAGTGGTGAAATAGATTTAGACGCTATTGAAGGAATGCCAGAACAGATTTATATCGCTTTTGGTCATGCGTATGATTATGGTGATGGAGTATGGGTTGACGATATTGTCGTTACTGGTATTAAATCAGTTGAATCTGAAACCCAAATCGTTTGGTCAAACGAAATTACAAAACAAGGTCCTGCTACATTCGAAGGTGGAGATTCAGAAAATCCAACAGCATGGAATGTTGATGCTAACTGGAGCACAGGTAATGTTCCTGATGCTGGTGCAGACGTAATTATCAATGCAAATGCTGTTATCTCTACAAATGTTAATGTTGCTAGCTTAACTATTAATGGCACATATAATGACATCAATTTAACTATCGCTGCTGAAGGTACTCTTACTGTAACAGGTGCTATTAATCAAACCAACTATCAGTTGATACTTGAAGAAGGTGGACAGATCTTCCAAAACAACGCTGACGTTACAGCTCGTTTCAGAATGAGTATCGATAACCCAACAGACTGGTCAAACGCAGCTAATAAAGACGGCTGGCAATTCATTTCAATGCCATTGACAGGTGTAGAATATATCAGTTTTGCAACCAATTATAATCCATCAACAGGTCAATCTACATGCGATTACGACTTGTATAAATTCGATGGCAGCCAAGATAAAGAATGGCAAAACTATAAAGATGGTGGCTTCGATTATTATGGAAGTGAAGAAACTACATTCAAATCTGGTACTGGTTATTTGGCATCACGTAAAGAAGTTGAAACAGTAACCGTGTCAGGTACACTTAACACTACAGTTCCTTATGCATTCCAAAATTATGCTCCAAGTTTCTATAATGAAGAAAAGGAACTTGCAAACTTCCGTCTTTTCGGTAATCCATTCACATACGATATTTATTTAAGCGATTTCAAAGCAGAAAATATAGTAAATGGTTATGCAGTAGTTGATGAAGATGGTAACTATGACTATAGAACAACAGAGCCAATCAAAGTTGGTGAAGGTTTCTTCATTCAAGCAACAGATTGGACACAATTTATTTATGCTCCAGACAGCAAAGGTGCAAAAAGAGAATCAAATAATAGCCTCAACGTAATCGCATCAGGCAAAGCAGGTGACGACAACGTAGTTATCAACTTCGGCGGCTATTCAGAAGGCTTTACTAAGTTGCAAAACTTCAATGAAAATATTTCAGAAGTATTCGTTGCTAACAACGGCAAACGTTATGGTATCGCTAACGTAGACGAAAACACTACAGAAGTTGAGCTCTTCTTCGACGCTAAGGAAATGGGTAACTACAGCATCAGCATCGAGCCAAACGGTAAGTTCCAAAGCGTAACTTTGGTTGACCGCATGACAGGCATCGAAACAAATATGTTGATGGAAGATTATAGCTTCACAGCAACAGCTAACGACAATCCTAACCGTTTTGTTATCAGATTAGCCAACGGCCAAGAGCCAACAGCTGACAGCAACTTCGTATATCAATCAGGCGAAGAGCTTATCGTCAACGCTGAAGGTACAATCCAAATCATTGATGTAATGGGCAGAATGGTCTATAGCAACGATGTTGAAAGCAGCAACAACAGAATCAATGTAAGCAACTTGAAAGGCGCTACTTACATTGTACGTAATATCTCAGACAACACAGTAAGAACACAAAAAGTAGTTATATTATGAGAAAAATAGCATTGCTTATATCAGTCATATTTTTAGGCTTTAACGTTGCTTTCGCTCAGGTGGATTATCTGCAACAGGCAGAAATCTCACAGCAAATTGAGATGTCGCAACAAATGGAAATCTATCAGCAACAGATAGACGTCTATCATCAGATTGAAAGCCAACACACATTGTCAACCGATGGTTTCTTCACAACAAACTATCAAGAATACCGTGAAGGTAATGTTTGGGACTTGCCAATGTTGCCAAGTTCACACGGCAGCACCAACGACCAATCAGCTCCAGTAGGTTCAGGATTGTTTATGTTGTTAGGAATGAGCTTTGGTTATTTGGCAATAGGTAGAAAAAAATAATAACCAATATTTGATCAAAATGCCGCATGTCGTGACATGAGGCGCGGAGGCTGCTGATGAGCAGCCTCTTTTTTTTCAAAAAATATGAAAAAAAGTGTTGTATAAAACCTTATTTTTCCGTATCTTCGTCCCCACTATTTTATTATTTACTAAGTGAAAATAAATTTTCATGTTGATAAAACTAAATAATTATAAAAGTGTTAAATTATCAATAAATTAAGAAAAGAATAAAATTAAATTAACATATTTATTAACTAAATCGTACTATTATGAAAAGATTTTTTCTTTTTGCAATGATGTGCATATTTGGACTGGTTGGTTCGCTTAATGCACAAACACAGGTCGATATCAATGTTGGTGAAGGTACAAATTACCAACAGGTTATCCCTAATCATGAGTACTATAACTATTCTGTAAGTCATCAGATTTATACAGCTGAAGAAATGCAGAATTTAAATGGTACCATTACAACGATTGCGTTCAAGCAGGCAAGTGCCAGCGCTTTGACACGTAATTTATCAATTTACATGCTTAACACAGACAAGGAGTCATTCACTTCAACATCTGACTGGTTCGCATTAACAGCAGATAACCTTGTCTATTCAGGTACAGTTACTTATCCTGGTATTAAAGACGGATGGATTACATTTGAGTTGACAACTCCATTCGAATATACAGGCGGCAATCTCGCTGTTTGTATGTATGACAATACAGGTTCATGGGTAAATGCATCTTCATTTTATTCATACGAAACAGGCTCAACACCAAGATGTTTGTACAAATCACAAGATGTTGGAGCATTCACATTCGACAACATCTATAACTATTCTGGCAGCTATGTCCCTTACACATGGGGCTCAGTATTCCAAAACAGTCAAGTGATGTTTGGCGTGACAATCACAGGCGAGTACAAATTACTCACAGTTGCTCCATCAACAATTGAACTTGGCGACCGTCCAAACGGCGCATGGATGCGTCCAGCAGAATTGGTTCTCGGCACAAGAGGTGGTGATGTTAACGTTGCATCAGTAGAGTCAACAAACCAATATTTTGAAGTTGCAGGAGCAGAATTACCAGCAACAATTAAAAAAGGCGAACCTGTAGTTCTTGAAGTTAGTGGTACACAAGGAGAAGGTAATCTTACAGGTCAATTGGTGATTTCATACGACAATGCAAGATCGATAGAACTTGTTGACGTGACAGCTTTCGCATACACTCCAGAAGCAGGCGACGTTTATGAAACAGCAACAGCTATCACTTCATATCCATTTACAGCAACACCTGACTTGGCAACAGTTTATAACAACTACTCATTGCCAGGTTCAGAAGAAGACGGCAAAGACGTTGTTTATGAAATGAACTTTACAAGCGACGTTGTTTTATCAGCAAACGTAACAGGTGAAAACGGTAAAGTAGCTGTTTATGCTGAAAACTTTGGCGGTGAAGCTGGTCCTATGGCTTACAACAACTATGAAGGTCCAGAAGTCGGTTACGCACCAATACCAGCAAGACCAAGTTTCTCATTCGACTTTGAATGGGCTAACACAGAAGGTTGGGATTTCATCGACGCTGACGGCGACGGCTTTGACTGGATGTCATCATATTATGCATTTGGTATGGGCTATGGTCATAACAGCGATTTCTGTATGACTTCATTGGCATGGTACAATGACGCTTTGAATCCAGATGACTATATGGTTACAGAAGAAAAATATGCTATCTTCCCTAATTCAGAACTTTCATTCTGGGTATGTACAGCAACAGATTCTCCAGATGAACACTATGGCGTAGCAATTTCAACAGACGGTGAAAACTTCACAACAATCTTCGAAGAAACATACGGCGAATGGAAAGGCGGCCAACGTAACCGCGACCAAGGTAACGGCTTGACAGATTGGAGAGAAATAGTTGTTCCTCTCGCTGACTATGCAGGTCAAGAAGTTTATATCGCATTGCGTCACTTCGATAGCTATGATAAATTTGTTCTCTGCGTTGACGATGTTAAATTGTCAAAATATGCTTCAAAAAGAGGTAACGCTATCAGCAATTTAGTTCTCCCAGCTGGTAAATATTATCTCGTAGCATCATCAACAGGTGAATTTACAGTTAACGTTAACAAGGAAGCTATCACAGCTCCTGCAAAACCAACTGCACCATCACCAGCTAATTTTGCACAAAATATTACAGAACCAACATTGTCATGGGAATTTGGCGCTAATACAGTTGAATACCAACTTTTATTAGGTACTACATATCCTCCAAAAGAAGTTGTCGTTGACTGGACAGACAATCTCGAAATAGGTCATAAAATTTATGAATTATATAACAACAAGAACTATTTCTGGAGAGTTAACACTCGTAACAGCAGCGGTACAACATACGGTGATGTTTGGTCATTCACAACAACATTCAACGTACCACAAGAATTGGCTTTGACAACAGATAAAGTTTATGAAGGCGAAACAACAACTCTTTCATGGGCACAAGTTAGCGACCGTTCATATCGTGGCTATAATATCTATGTAAATGGTGAAAAAGTCAATACAGATGTTGTAAAAGAAACATCATTCGTATTAGAAAACCTTCCATATAACATGAATGGTAATGAAGTTAAAGTTTCAGCTGTTTATGACGAAGGTGAATCAGCAATGAGTGAAGCAGCTTATGTATATGTAACAGGTATGAGCTCTGTTGCCGGTAACTTCTACGAACAAGATAAAGTTACTCCGGTAATTGGCGGTACAGTATATGTTACAGGTACAGACGAATTTGGCACAGCTCAGTCATACACATTCGTAGCTGACGAAAACGGCGCTTATGAAGGTGAAATCTTAGCTGGTAATTATGTCGCTATTGCTTCAGTTGAAAACTACCAAAATAGTGAAGTTGAATTTAAAGCTAAATATGATGTAACATCTGTTGTTGACTTCAATATGACAGAAGTTTACAACCCAGTAAAATACATCACAGCAACAGAGACAGAAGAAGCAGTCGAGTTGGTATGGGGCATGCAAAGATATACAACAGGCAGCGAAGACTTCGAGTCAGGCGACTTCTCAGTATATCCATGGAACAACGAAGTGAGCGAATAT
>JAZQVL010000032.1:0-17382 GCA_045631805.1 Bacteroidales bacterium
CAGTCGTAACAGACAGCGAAGTTATCGACATGTCACAATATGAAGCAGGCGTTTATATGGTACGCATCACAACAGAAAACGGCGTTGCAGTAGAACGCATCACTGTAGTGAAATAATAGAACGATAAGTTCATAAAAAAAAAGTTGCCTTAGGGCAGCCTTTTTTATTAAAAATTGTATCTTTGCAACTGATTATATGTTCTTGAAAACGAGCTTATAATTAATGTTGAAAATCAATTTTTTTAATATTAACAAACAAATTAAATTTTTAAAATGAAAAGATTTTTTCTTTTTTTGATGTTGTGTATCTGCGGATTCTCATATTCCGTTAACGCACAAATCCAAATCACAATTGGCTCCGGTAATACTGATAGTGGAGTATTACCAATTGAAGATGGCTTTAAGTATAGCATCACTCAACAAATCTTCACAGCAGAAGAATTACAAGTGGCCGCAGGCTATTTGACAGCCGTTTCTTTCAAGATGGCAAATGCATCGTCTGTGACTCGTTCGGTTAACGTTTATATGACTAATACCGACAAAGAATCATTTGCTCATACACAAGATTGGGTCAATCTTTCAGAAGCCAACCTCGTTTACTCAGGACCAATAACTTATCCTGGAGAAGAAGGAGCGATGATGACAATTGAATTTCAAAATAATTTCGAATATGAAGGCGGAAATGTGTTACTCTGCGTTTATGACGGTTCTGCATATTTTGAAAATTATGATGACGAATCAAGATTTTATACTTATTCAACAGGCTCTACACCAAGATCTCTCAATAAAGCATCTTTGCAATATCCATATAGCGTTGGAAATTTGAGCGAAGTTTATGGTAACTTCACTGGTAATAATCCTTATTACAATAACCAAGTTGTTTTCAATTATGAGTTAGCTGACGATGTTGAACCATCAATTACAGTGACTCCAAATCCAATTAATTTGGGATATTGCCCAATAGGCAAATGGAAAGCTCCTTATGAAGTAACTATCTCAACTAATGTCGCAACAATGGACATAAGTTCTATATCCTGTTCAAACTCATACTTCAATTTGTCAAATGTTCAAACTCCAACAGAAGTTGTTTATGGTAATCCTTTGACATTTGAAATCAATCATGGTTCAGGTTATGGTACACAATTAGGTCAATTAACCGTTACTTATGGCAGCGAAAATGAAACAGAAGTAATTGAAATGTCAGCGATAGCTTACAATCCAACAGGCAACGACGTTTGGGAAATGGCTGAAACTGTCGCTACATATCCTAACTTGGCAATGCCTACTTTCGCTAATTTATATGATAACTATACATTGCCTTTCGAAGGTGAAGATGGTCCAGACGCAGTTTATAAACTCGTTTTCGATACAGATAAAATATTAAGCGTAACACCTACAGGTTCGTCAGCTAAGGCTGTTTTGTATGAAGAAAACTTCCAAGGCAAAGGCGGTCCTCATATCGACAACTATTACGCACTTCAAGAAAGCGGAATCATTTCTGATATGTTTGTTCCTGCAGGAACTTATTATCTCGTAGCATCAGCGCCTCAAACATTTATGCTTTACATCGAGACAGAAGATAGTCCGCTTCCATCAAAAGCTACAAATCCAACACCAGCAGATTTGGCACAACAAGTTACAGACTCTAACTTGTCATGGGATTTGGCATCAAATGTCGTTGAATACCAACTTTTGTTCGGTACACAAAATCCTCCACAAGATGTTGTCGTTGATTGGACAAGTGACATTCAAACACAATACAATGTTGGCACTTTAGAACCAAGCACAGCATACTTCTGGCAAGTAAATACTCGTAACACATCAGGAACAACAACAGGTGATGTTTGGTTGTTCTCAACACCTTACGAAGGCCCTTCAGGCGTTATTGTTTCTAACACAATGATTTATGTTGGTGAAGATGTCACAATCTCATGGCCTTCAGTTTCAAATACATTGAATATTGGTTATAATGTTTATGCTGATGGCGTAAAACTTAATGATGAAGTCGTTACAGCGTTGTCATATACAACAAATGAACTTCCTTATAATATGACAGGTCACAATATCACAGTGACAGCTGTTTATGAATATGGTGAATCAGCACATACAGAATTCATCAATGTTTATGTTTCTGGAAAATGTGATGTTCAAGGTCGTTTGTTTGAAATTGATGGAACAACAGCCCTTACAGGTGGTGAAGTTGTTTTCGTAGGTAGAGATGAATATAATATCAGCAGAACATATAAAGTTCCAGTTAATGCTAACGGTGAATATTCAGAATCTATTTATGTAGGTGAATATGAAGCTACAGCGGTATCAGTAGGTTATCAAAGTCTTACACAAGATGTTTCTTTGACATACGGTCAGCCTTTAACTCTCGACTTTATGTTGTATGAAGATTATCAAACAGTTGAAAATGTTGTTGCAACAGAACTTTCTAATTCAATTAAAGTTGAATGGGAAATGAATGAACGTGCATTCACAAGCTTCAACGTATATAGAACAAACATTCACGGTGATGTTATCGAACCTCTCGTTAAGAATATAACAGAAACAACATATACCGATAACGAATGGAGCTCATTAGAAGCAGGTACTTATAAATGGGGTGTTTCTGCTGTTTATGAAGGTAATCGTGCAGAAAAAATAATTCTCGAAGAAAATTTTGAAGGAGGTGTAATGCCTGCAGGTTGGACAATTTATCAAGACCCACAATCTGAATATTATATCTCTGACTGGGGAGTGAAGAGCAGCGCATATAACTATTATGCATTCGATGGTTCTTATTCAGCATTCAGCCAAGGTTCAGCTTCATCATCTACTTACTATTTGGTAACTCCAGCTATCGACCTTTCAATATGTTCAAGTGTTAACTTGAGATTCCAACATATAGCTCCAGCATGGGACGGTGACGTTAACGTGTTGAAAGTTAAAGTCGCTTCAACACCAACAGGTCCTTGGACAGAAGTATGGTCAACAGAAGGCGCCGATGTCGCAACATGGACTGAAGCTAATGTTGACTTGTCGGAATACGCTCAAAAAGATACATACATCGCTTTCGTTAATGAAAACCACTATGGATATTGCGTTGGTATCGACAATGTTGAAGTTATCAATAATTCTAACGAATCAGCAATCGTTTGGTCTAATACGATAGATACAGGCATGACAACATCTGTTGAAGTTAATGTCTCAACTAACAGCAATGACCCAGTTGTCGGAACAGAAGTAAGCTTTATCAATGTTGTTGAAAACACTGACTATATAGTTATAATCAACGACTCTGGTTCACACAAATGGAATAACTTCCGTAAAGGTAAATATGAATTGACAGTTACAAAACCAGGATTCACTACAGAATATGTTAATAAAGTGGTGGAAATCTGGGAAGAAACAGAATTTGACATTGTTCTTCAAGAAATATTAACAGCTGTTAATAATCTTTATGTGTCACCAACAGGTTGGGTGAAATGGGATGCTAATGAGTCAAAAGAACTTCTTTCATATACAATTAAATTGAACGGTTCTAAAGTTGACGAGGTTACAACTCCTTATTATCAACATGATATAGAATCTTATGCTTTCCAAGAAGGTACAGTCTATACAACAACAGTTATTGCTAACTATACAACAGGTTCAAGTGAAGCTGTTAAGACAGCATGGACATTCAGAGAATGTGACGATTTTGAATATGCATCAGACATAAAAGTTGAAAAAGTTGACGGTAAAAATGTTTTGACATGGACAATGCCAGAGGTAAGTCACGAAAATGAATCAGGCGGCAACCCTATATTCTATGATGATGGTAACAATGTTGACGGTGTTGGTCGTTACAGTGGCGGCACTTTCTATTGGGGTATCATGTTCACAGCTGAAGACTTGGCTCCATACGTAGGCAAGAAAATCCTCAAAGTCATGACATACGACTATGCATATCATAATGGCGAATTTTACATTTATACAGGCGGTGACACTGCTCCTATCAACAAGATTTATACACAACAATATTATTGTTATGGTTCAAAACAATATGTTGAATTTGAATTGACAGAAGCAATCCCTGTTGGAACAGAAAACATCTGGATTATCTTCCACAACTTCAACGGTCAATATATCGCTCCAGCTGGCGCTAACACCGGTAATCCTAACGGACGCTGGATTTCGGAAGACGGCGAAGTTTGGTTTGATATGTTTGCCGACATCGAATGGAATTATACATGGAATATCCGTGCTTTCCTCAACTATGAAGGCGATTATCCAGGAATGGAAAACGACATCATCGGTACTATGATTTATCGTGATGGCGAACTCTTGGTAAGCGAACCTGTTAGCGGCAACACATTCACAGACGAAACAGCCGATGCAGATGCAGAATATTGTCTCAGAGTCGTTCACGGTGGTTTGCCAAACGTTTCTTACTATGCAATGTCATGCATGACATGTCAAGAAGAAACAATAGAAGAAAATAAAGCAGAAAACACTATGGTTTATCCTAACCCAACAAAGTCAAACTTGAATGTTTCTGCTGAAAATATGAAACGTATCAGCATCATCAATGCTATCGGTCAAGTCGTTTATGATACAGCCGTTGATTCCGACAATGAGGTCGTTGATATGACACCTTACGATAGCGGAATTTATATGGTTCGTATTGTGACAGAAAGCGGAGTTGATGTTAAACGTATTACTTACGTTAAATAAAAACTAAAATGATAAGGTTTTGGGCGTCGCTCAAAACCTTATTTTATAACTAATATAATTAACTGAAAAAATGGTCTCTTACGAACTTTTCTCTGAAAAAACTAAAATGGCGGAACTCGTCATCTCTAATCCGAAACTGATGCTCACTTTGTCGAGATTTGGCATTGAACTCGGATTTGGCGATCATAGCGTGAAAGAAGTGTGCGAAAAAGCTAATGTAAGTTCGTCTTTCTTCTTGCTGATATGTAATTTATATACAAATTCAGATTATATTCCTTCCTACGAAGAATTGGATACTGTCGATATAAATACCATTTTGTCTTATTTGTCAGTGTCTCATAGGTATTATGTGGAAGAGAGAATTCCTCATATAGAACATCATCTCAACAGAATTATTGAAGCTTGTCCGGAGCGTTTTGGAAAAACTTTGAAACGATTCTTCAAAGAATATAAAAACGAAGTGGCGAATCATTTTAAATATGAGGAGGAAACGGTTTTTCCTTATATAAATTCTTTGTGCGACGATTCGGCAAACAAACAATTCTCGATTCGTGAGTTTGAGTCTAATCATAGCAATATAGAAGACAAACTCGACGATTTGATGAATATCCTCATTAAATATCTTCCTGCCGATATTTTCCCAAAAGAAAGGATAGAAATTTCGCTCGACATAATGGATTTGTCATCCGACTTAAATTGTCATACTCTCGTGGAAGAACGTGTACTTGTGCCTTTTGTGGAATTGTTAGAAAGAAAATGCTATGAAGATAAATAAGTTGGTAATAGCAGAACCTTCTCCTATAGTGTCGTCTGGCTTGATGAAGTTTTTAGAGGATATGAATCAAATCCAAGTCGTTTCTGTTGTTGATAATATTGACGATTTGAATGATAAGATGATTGTTCATAATCCAGATATACTTATTGTTAATCCTATTATGGTTGGATATACTAATAAGAATGTCGTTAAGCAGATAAATCAGTCGTATCCTAATACGGTATGTGTCGCTTTGATAAGTACTTACATCGACAAGAATTTCATAAAATATTTCAAGGAGACAATAGAATTAAGCGACAACAAGCAGAAAGTGATCAATAAGATTTTCGGCCTTCTCAATTGCAATGAAGATTCTTCCTCGCAGAATGAAAGCATAGAATTGTCGAATCGAGAGACTGACGTTTTGGTTTGCGTTGCTAAAGGCATGACAAATAAAGATATTTCGGAGATGTTGAATATTTCGGTTCATACTGTCATAACGCATCGCAAAAATATCGTTAAAAAAACCGGAATAAAATCTGTTTCCGGCCTGACAGTTTATGCTTTGCTCAATAATCTCGTGGAAGAATCTGAGATTTACGAATAATTATAATAAGGTGACGGCAACGACTGTCAAGGCGAAAATCAGTGCTTCTAACGATGCCTGACCTAATAATGCGTTGAGTTGCTTGCCTTTATATTTCTCTAATTTCATATAAACACTGACGGAATAAATCAGCATTGGAATTATTGCGATTGCCCATACTTTATAATCGCATATATCTTTCATGAAATAAAATCCTAATCCGCAAGCAATGATTGGATTAAATAAAAATACTTTTTTCATGAATTTGTTTCCGAACAATCCTACAGTGGTAATTTTGTTATGTAGTTTATCTTCTTTCTCGTCGCGTACGTTGTTGACAATGAGTAATTCATCCACTACAAGTCCCATTGCTATTCCAGCGGTTATTATTTCCCAACTGATTTCTTTTGTTAAGATGAAATAAGTGAATGTGATTGGAACTATTCCGAAAAACAAAACGACTGCAACATCGCCTAATGCGTTGTATGATAAAGGAATAGGTCCTAAGGAATAACAAAATGC
The DNA here is from genome assembly GCA_045631805.1 of Bacteroidales bacterium. Lineage (GTDB taxonomy): Bacteria > Bacteroidota > Bacteroidia > Bacteroidales > F082 > Limimorpha. Next base: position 6,563 of record JAZQVL010000032.1, read on the forward strand.
GACTGCTATTATCAATAAGCCGAAAGGCAATAAAATCCAGCCGCCCCAATAAATCAAACTAAATCCGACTAAGAAACAGATTGAAACTAATAATATTATGGCTCTTTTTATGGTTTTGATATTTACTTCGCCACTGACGAGTTTTCTATCAGGACCGAGGCTGTTTTCGTTGTCGCAGCCAGTTTTGTAGTCGGCATAATCGTTTACTACATTCGATGTCGCCTGCGCTAACATGGCGAATAACAAACATAAAATCGCTGGCAACCAATTGTTTCCGCCATTTTCAAAAGCCAATGCAATCGCCATAATCACAGACGCCATCGAGACTAACAAAGTCTTTGCCCTGACGATTTCAAACCATTTCTTAATGTTTTTTAACATAATTTTATTTTTTAAGTAACAGACTTTGAGTTTGGTGCCTGAGCTTGTCGAAGGCACTGGCTCGTCACTTCGACAGGCTCAGTGACCGAATAATTTATAGAATTCTAAAGTTCTTAAACGTTTCCTTCGTAGATTCTGCAAAGTCCGAATGTCAATGCTTTTTGTTTGACGTTCTTGAACCCACATTCTTCCATTATTGCCATAAACTCTTTAGGTTTTGGAAAATTCATCACAGAGTTAGGAAGATAAGTGTAGGCCTTGCTGTCGCCAGAGATTTTCTTTCCTATAAAAGGAAGAATATGAAGGAAATACAACTTATATAATGAAAGTAAAATCTTGTTTTGAGGGACGGAAAGTTCTAATATAAGAAGGTGTCCGTTGTTTTTCAAGACGCGTCTTAACTCATTCAATCCTTTTTTCTTGTCTTCAAAATTTCTTATTCCGAAGGCTATGAAGGCTGCGTTGAAAGAACTATCTTCGAAACTGAGATTTTCGCAATCTTCCACTTTAAGATTTATGTTGTTGAGACCCAATGCTGCTATTTTCTCTTCTCCAACTTTAATCATACCTTCAGAAATATCGACGCCTGTCACCATAGGAATTCCTGCTTTAGCTAGAGCTATGGTAGAATCCGCAGTGCCGCAAGCAACGTCAAGAACGTGAGCATCTGAGATGCTGAGTTCTTTACAAATGCGTTTAACCGCTTTCTTTCTCCAAATCTTGTCAATATTAAGAGAAAGGATATGATTGAGTTTGTCGTAAGTAGGAGCGATGTTGTTGAACATCGACCTGACGAAATTTTTGTCTGCCATTTTTTATGAGTCAATAAGTCAATAAGTCGATAAGTCAATAAGTCAAATAAGTCAATGAGTTTATGAACTTTAAACCTTAAACCAATTTATTTTTCGTTGAAAGCAATCCGCAAGCGGCATCGATGTCTTGTCCGCGTGATGCTCTGATAGTTGCTATGATGCCTTTGTCGTTGAGTCTGTCGCGGAAGCGTTCCATATCATCCATCGTCGGGCTTTGAAGGTTGATGCCAGGGATGCTATGGAAACGGATGAGGTTGACTTTACAACGGAGGCTGCCGAGTTGACGGGCGAGTTCCTTGATGTGGTCGGAGGTGTCGTTGAGACCTTTGAAGACGATGTATTCGAAGAACACGCGGCGTTGTCCGCTCCAGTCGTGTTGGCGGATGGCGTGGATGACTTCTCTGATAGGATATGCTTTTTCTACTGGCATAATCTTCATTCTCTCATCATGGAAAGGAGAGTGGAGACTGACAGCGAGGTTGCATTTTGACTCTTCGAGGAAACGTTTCATATAAGGAATGACACCCACTGTTGAGACAGTGATACGTGTAGGACTCATGGCGAGACCCCAGTCGGATGTCATCACGTTGAGCGTACGCATGAGGTTGTCGTAGTTGTTCATCGGTTCGCCCATTCCCATGAATACGTAGTTGGTAAGTTTTTCGTATTCAGGAAGGTTGAGTATTTGGTTCAGGATATCGCTTGCAGGAAGGTTCTCTTGGAAACCCTGTTTGCCGGTCTGGCAGAAGAGACAGTTCATCTTGCATCCTACTTGAGAAGAGACGCATAATGTCGCACGTTCTTTGTCAGGGATATAAGCAGACTCGATGAAGTTATCTGCGCCAGGAAAGAGATATTTTTTTGTACCGTCTTTAGATTCCTGTACTGTTTCGAAGTTACGATAACCAGTAGTGTAGTTCTCTGAAAGAAGCTGACGAGTTGCTTTTGAGAGGTTAGTCATCTCGTCGAAGCTGCCAGTGTGTTTCTTATAAATCCACTCGGTGAGTTGTTTGGCTGTGAACTTAGGCAATCCATGTTGATTGACGATTTCCTGTATTTCTGCTAAAGATAATCCTAATAATGCTTTCATGATTTATATTTTTATAAGTCAACAGACAACAGTTCTTGTCCAATTAAAACTTCGTTGATAATTGTGCAAATTTAGGAAAAAAATAGATTGGTCTTTTGTCGATTTTTAGAAAAGACTTTTATTTGTGAAAATATAATGGTGATTCAAAAATATTAATAAAAAGTTCCATGTTATTGGGAATTTATTTTTAACTTTGCACCAGAATCAAAAACATTTTATGGAAATCTATGTTAAAAGTTGAAATACTTGATGATGATTTAAGGGAACTTATTTTTAAAGGTAAGAATAAGGGCAAATATAAGAAGTATGCTCGTGATAAAAGGTTTGTAACAAAACTTACGCATATATATAACTTATTTTGTTCTCTGGAGCATGTGTCTAAGTTAAAAGATTTTAGTTTTTTACATTATGAACAATTGAAATATATTTCGTTGAGTTCTGTAAGAATAATCAATGGTAGAGTTGAGCGGCTGCTGTTCAAAGAGACAGAAGATGGAATACAGATTTCACTAATTGAAATAAATGAAGATCATTATGGCAACAAGAAATGAAAATACTACGACTTGGATAGCGACTCATCCTGGTACTATATTGAAGTATGAGTTGGAAGAAAGAGGGATTTCTCAGAAGGAATTTGCTGAAATGATAGGTATGCAAAGGTCTCATGTTTGCGAGCTTATAAAAGGAAAGCGTACGCTGACTAAATTTATTGCTACTAAGATTGAAGAAACACTGGGTATTTCTGCGATTTCATTAGTGAATATGCAGGTTAAATACGAATATGACATGAGCGTCATAGAGCAAAAAAGTGTTGAGGAACAAAAGGCACTTAATGCATTGAAGCTTTATGATGAGGTATTTGATGTGAAGATATTGCTTAAAAGACTTGGGATGATGGCAGAATATGCAGTTGAAAACCTTAGATGTCTTAAAGAAATTTGCGGACTTCCCAAACCTGCCGAGTTGCAGTTGGAATATGCAGGTAAATTTAAGAAATCAGCGAAGACAGGTCAAGATGTGCGAATGCTGATGACGTGGAAGATACTGGCTGAAACAAAAGCAAAGACGCTTGTTGTTGAAGGAACATTCGTAAGAGATGATGAGCCGATACTGGTAAACGAATTAAGCAAGGCTTTGCACGAAAATCAAAACACTGAAACTATAGTGAAAAATATATTGTCAAAATATGGCATTGCTTTTTGTATAGTAGAAAAAATAGACAAAGCTTCTGTTGATGGATATTCGTATTTTGAAAATGGAATGCCATATATTATTTTAACGAGAAGATATAACAAGATTGACAGTTTTGCTTTTGCGTTGATGCATGAGATTGGCCATATATACAAACATTATACAGATGCTTCAAAACAAAACTGCACATTAAGCATTTCTGAGTATGACAATGAGAGAGCTGGTGAGAGAGAGGCAAATGAGTATGCGGCAAATGCGTTGATACCTAATAAAGAGTGGAAGAATGCTCCTAAAGTACGTATGAATCCTATAGATATTCAGAAAGTCTATACGGCATGGGCAGAAGAAAAAGGTTTGAATAAATGGATTGTTCTTGGACGAATTGCGTATGAAACAGGAATGTATAAATTCAAGGTTGATGACAGTAGAATGATAGGGTAAAACAAAGACTCCCGAAATAATATCGAGAGTCTTGTTTGTACTATACCTGTTTTGTATCATTTATATGTTAAGAGAATGATATCATAACATGACATTCTTGTTCTTTTAGATAAAAATGTGATGGTCGTGTTATAAAGAGTTTTTATCTAAAACAGTGCGTGCACATGACTCATTTTTTGATTATAATCACCAAAGTTTATCCTTATCCTTTAGAAGATTATATAGCCAAGTAGCCGATTTCAGCTCTACGAATAATTTTTCGTCTTTGTACCAATGATTGTTATATGGTGCATGTCCAATTAACACAATTCCATTATCTTCTTCTTTTAATTCGAAATAGAATTTTTCTTGTTCAGTTGCTTTTTGAGGAACAAGCCTCGTATAGTTGTGCCAATTGTCGCAAACTAATACATCGCCAGTTAATTGATAATTAAAATAGTGCAACCAAGCAATTGATGCGTTAAGGTTATTTTCAGGAGCAGCAAATGCTATGAAACGTCCTGTTTCATGCGAACCTGTAAATGGTATCATTGCGGCATAAATGTTTCCTCCATTACGATGCACATAATTTGTTTTGAAAAGAATACAACCTTCGTATCCATCAATTAGTTTGTCGAATTTTGTCATATTCGAATTTTTATTATTGTTTGGATCTTTAATTCTATCACAACTGAATAATGCAAATGTTAAACATGCAACTGCCATAATTAAATAAATTTTCTTCATTTTTTTTAAGTTTTAAATTGTTATATGAAATTGAAACTTTTGTTGTTTACAATTTTATTTTATCAAGTTCTTTGCAACTTCAAATGCTATTTGAAAATCATCTTGAACAATTCCAGAAAACCATACTTTAGATTTTAAATAGCTAGTCCAATCTTGTTCGTTGTGTTGATATGAATAGATTGGATAGAATGCATTGTCACTATCATCGTTTTCGCAATAGTACAATAAATCTCCATGATTGCTGATTAACCAATTGCCAACAACACCATACAAACCTGAATTGATGTTTTTGCAATTAAGTTTCTTTTCGTAAACTTCCAAAAGTTCTGGACTGATTTTTTCTGATAAAATTAATTCTCCCATACTTTTATTCTTTTTTTACGGCATCCAACTCCAAAATGTCTGTTTATAAAAAAAGAAAGTGTGGAGTTGCTTCACGTTTATTTGTTAGAAGGTTGTGGAAAGACCTAAGCTGAAATAAACGATACAATGCCCCACACTTGAACAGTATGAGGTACATGCACGGAGAGTGCACAGCCACATAGCTATACAAGGAGTGAGTGCTGTTCGTACATCCTTCAGCTTTGAAAACTTCCACATTTTCTAACAAGGACTGCGAAAACACTTTCAATATGTCTGCTATTTATCCAATAGCACCGCAAATTTATAAATAAAATTCAAACGAACAACACTCTATTGGGACATTGTTTCGCTAAATTCAAAAAAAATATCCGCTATGATATAAAACCACAACGGATATTGATAAATACTTACTTAAATATGTGTTAGATAGTATGTTATTTTATCATTCCTTGTTTTATCTTTCCCATTTGAGCGACGGCATACATTGGACAAATACAAACATGTCTTACTTCAGAATGGTCTTCATTATCTATATAATCAAATTTTCCAAAATTCTCCATAGAGCATCTAATGGCAAAATGAAGTTTTTTGTCACGCATAAATGACCATAGACTCTTCATGCCACCTTGTGTGTTAGCTTTTACCTCAATTGGGACAACTACTTGCAAATAATTAGATATATAATCTATTTCTGCTTGAGAGTTTTTAGCATGCCTTACCCAATAGTATAGATCGTGGCGGATGTTCGGACTCATGTGATGTAGCATTTCAAGTCCTACAACTAGTTCGGCCATTGGCCCTTTATTCGCTAAATCGGCTGCGCTTGCCGTAAGAATCTGTGTTGTTAGCTCTGATATGTCACCTAACGACATGTTTAATAAACGAAGCATTAGTCCCGTATCTATTAGGAGTATCTTTTGGTACGATTTATCCTCTTCGCTACCTAATGGCAATCCATTGGCATCAGTATGTGTGACTATATGAAGAATTCCTGCGAGTGTCAGCATTTCTATAGCTTTTTTAACTTCTGCGGTTTTATAATCTGAACCGACTTTAGAATATACAAATTTTTTGGTGGCTTGAACCGCCGCACTTCGTAAAGTCTGTCGTAATAATATAGGATCTACGTTTTTCTTGTACTTTGTAAAATCATCTTCGTATGTAACCACAATGTCGTCTTGTACCTCTTGACATTTTACAAAATCGTGATGTTCGACCCAAGTCTTTACGGATTCTGGCATTCCTCCAACTAGCATATATGTACGAAGCAGTTCTACTAATTTGTCATGTAATGGCTCTGGAAGAGGATTGTCAACGGAAGATTGATTGCGAGCTTCGACGAGTAGTTGTTGACCATTTGCTTCAAGGAATTCATCAAAGGTCATTGGATACATGAACATAGAGTGGATTCTTCCAACCCCAAATGTAGGAAGTTCTTTCAATGCAAATTCAAGGAGAGAACCAGCGGCAATAACATGAAGTTGAGGCATATCCTCTTTGAAGAAGCGTAAAGCCATTATAGCTTGCGGACACTCTTGGATTTCATCAAGAAATAGAAGTGTCTTACCTGGTTTAATAGCTATTCCATACATGGCTGATATTTGTGGTATAATACGCTTAACATCTAAATCATCTTTGAACAAAGCTTTGTATTTAGGTTGTTTTTCAAAGTTTATCTCAACAAAATCATCAAATTTTTTAGATAATTCCTGAACCGCCGTTGATTTTCCGACCTGTCTTGCACCTCTAAGTAATAATGGTTTGTGAGTGTCTCTTAATGCCCACTCTAATAAATATTTGTCGATAAGTCTTTTGCAATACATAAAAATAAGTACTTTTATTCTGTGTACAAAAATAGCAAATTAAAATTATCCAAACAAATAAATTGCCTAAAAACGAAAAAATCCAAAGAAATAAATTATGATTTTTGGTAAAAATCCAAAGAAAAAACATTTTGTATTGTAGTTGATATTTTATATCATTCCTAGATTTTATAGATTTTGAGCAAAAATATACATATATTATTCCTATTTTTACAATTTTAGGAATAAAACAAATGAATTTTAGTTAGGAATTGAAGGTATTGAGGAATTGAGTGTTTTCTTCTTTAGCCTTTAGTCATTTGCCTTTAGCCTTTAGCCAAACAAAAAAAAAGAGCCTCAGAGATTTCTGAAGCTCTTTTTGTACCCAGGGCCGGGATCGAACCGGCACGAGTGTTACCTCATCGGTTTTTGAGACCGACGCGTCTACCAATTCCGCCACCTAGGCATTGTTTTCAATGAACGTTTGCGAGTGCAAAAGTAATAATTTTTTTGTTACGACAAAGAAAAATTTTATTATTTTTGCAAAAAATTTCAAACACATCAAAATTAACGTCATGCAAGAGCCTTTAGTATCAATTTTTTCAGGTAGAGCCACTCGTTATTTAGCAGACGAAATCGCTAAACATTATGGCAAACCTCTCGGACAATCAAGCGTTTTGGTTTTCGCCGATGGTGAATTCCAACCAAGTTTCGATGAAAACATCCGTGGAAGAGATGTCTTTTTGATCCAATCAACATTCCCACCAACAGAAAATATGATGGAGTTGTTGTTGATGGTTGATGCTGCAAAACGCGCTTCAGCACGTAGAATTATCGCCGTTATCCCTTATTTCGGCTTCGCACGTCAAGACAGAAAAGACCGTCCACGTATCAGTATCGCAGCTAAATTGATGGCTGACTTATTGACAACAGCTGGTGTTACTCGTATTATCACTATGGACATCCACGCTGACCAAATCCAAGGTTTCTTCAACGTTCCTGTTGACAACATCTTCGCATCAAAGATTTTCGTTCCTTACATCGAAAGCCTTAACTTACCTAATTTAATGGTAGCTTCTCCAGACGCTGGTGGTACTCGCCGCGCTGCTTCTTACGCTAAGATGTTGAACACAGTGTTCTCAATCTGTCACAAACAACGTTCAAAACCAAATGCTATCGAACAAATGTTGCTCATCGGTGACGTTAAAGATAAAGACGTTATCCTCATCGACGACATGATTGACACAGCAGGTACAATCACTAAAGCAGGTCAATTGATTAAAGACAATGGCGCTCGCAGCGTCCGCGCAGTCGCAACACACCCAATCTTCTCAGGCAGCGCAATGGAAAGAATAGAAAACTCTGTTTTCGACGAAGTTATCGTAACAGATACTATCCCATTGACAAACCCAAGCAGCAAGATTCACGTTATTTCAACAGCTCCTCTCTTCGCAGAAGTTATCAAACGCGTTGAAAACTACGAATCATTAAGCGACTTATTCAAGAAATAAAAATCGTACGGACGTGGCTTGCTGCGTCCCTGCACATTATAAATTATTAACAAACAAATTAAAATTAAATTATGAATTCAGTATCATTGAGCGGTTCTCTTCGCGAGAACGTAGGGAAAAAAGATGCTAAAAAATTACGCGCACAAGGTTTAGTACCATGCGTTATCTACGGTCAAGGTAAAGAAGTACGTTTCTACACAGACGCTAGAAGCTTCAAAACTATCCTCTTTACTCCAGAAACATACATCATCGACTTCACAATCGAAGGTGAAACATACCGTACAATCCTCCAAGATATTCAATATCATCCACTCAGCGACGAAGTTCTTCACGCTGACTTCTTACAAGTAACAGAAGAAAAACCTATCACAGTAACTCTTCCAGTTCGTACAGAAGGTACATCTCCAGGCGTTATGCGTGGTGGTAAACTTAAAGTGAGAATCCCTCGCCTTAAAGTTAAAGGTTTAATTAAAGACCTTCCAGCTATCGTTATGGTAAACATCTCTGAATTAAATGTTAACCAAGCTATCAGAGTAAAAGACATCACAATCGAAAACGTTACTCCATTAGTAGCTGCTAACAATATCATTTGCGACGTTAAAGCTAAGAAATCAGCTATAACAGAAGAAACAGAAGAATAATTTTCTTGAAGAAAATATTAGAAAGAGCCTTCATCTCGAAGGCTTTTTTTATTTAGAATTAAATTTCACGTAACAAAATCACAACTTATTGTATCATGAAATATTTAATAGCTTGTCTCGGAAATATTGGCACCGAATATGATGACACTCGACACAATATCGGCTTCAAAGTGGCCGATTATCTTAATGAAGATTTAAAAGGAACTTTCACGACAGGACGTCTCGCTCAGGTGTCGGAACTCCGATATAAAGGCCGTACTATGGTCGTGATAAAACCTACGACATATATGAACCTTAGCGGTAAAGCTGTTAAATATTGGATGCAACAAGAAAAGATTCCAATCGAAAACGTACTTGTCGTTCTTGATGAAATAGCGCTTCCTCTTGGAACTTTAAGAATGAGAAAAAAAGGCAGCGATGCCGGACATAACGGACTCGCTAATATCATTGAAAGTTTGGGTACAAACGTCTTTCCGAGATTACGTTTCGGAATAGGTGACGACTTCCCTCGTGGAAAACAAATTGATTTCGTTTTGGGAAAATGGAAACCTTCTGAACTTGATGTCATCAATCCTCGCCTCGAAATAGCCGCTAATTTCATAAAGAGCTTTGTCACTCAAGGCGTGGACCAAACTATGAATCAGATGAATAATAAGTAATTAGAAATTGTTCTTTTGAATCTATAATTCAAATTTATAATGCTTAATTCTTTATTCATAATTCAACATTTTGAATTAATAAAACAATTAGTAAAACATTTTACTATTTTTTGTATATTTGCAAATCTTTAAAAAATAAGAAATGAAAAGAAAATCTTTACTTTTGTTTGTTGTGATGTTGTTCGCTTCATTATCAACAATCAATGCTCAAGAAACAAAAAAATCTTTAATCGGTGATTATTTGTCAATTAGCGGTTGGATGAATATTCAGTACGATTATGAACGTCAATTGCAAAACGACGGATTGACATTAGACGAGATAAATACTTTTAATGTTCGCCGTGCTCGTCTCGATTTCAAAGGCAACATTAATAAAAATTTGGAATTCCGCGTTCAAGGTGACTTGGCTGGCACTCCTAAATTGGTTGACGGCTTCGTTAAAATCAAATTGCAAAAGTATTTTAACATCCAAGTAGGTCAGTTCAAGATTCCTTTCACATTTGAAAATCCACAATCGCCACTTACACTCGAAGGCGTTGAATACGCACAAGTAATCAGCAAACTTTCAGGTTATAGCGATATGTCTGGCGTAACAACATATTCAGGCGGTCGTGACGTTGGTGTCATGATTTATGGTAACTTCTTTAGTTTTGAACATGACGGAAAAGAAATCCCAATCCTTACATATAAATTAGGTGTTTTCAACGGTAATGGTATGAATAACAAAGATGCCAATACTTCAAAAGACATCGCAGGTAGTATTGAAGTTTGTCCTGGCGTTAAAGGCTTGATGCTCGCAGCCTCATACTATGGCGGCAATTACAAACTTGAAGCAGCAAATGAAAATAACGCTAACAGAGATCGTCTTACATTCGGCGGTAAATATGAAAACGGCAGACTTACAGTTCGTTCGGAATATATTACAGGCAAGACAGATATGGCTGACAATGGAGGAATCTACACTCTTAACTCAGACGGTTTCTATGTAGCTGGCGGTTATTGGTTTGATATAGCAAAAGATCAAAGAATACGTCCTGTTGCACGTTACGATTTCTTAAGACAAGATATAGAAACCCCAGAACTTAATTCTACATATTATATGGTAGGTCTCGACTGGTGGCCATATAAAAACCTTCGACTCTTGGTTAACTACACAATGAAAGATAAACCAGGATACGATAATTTAGGACATTTGTTCCAAGC